>CAYGAB010000036.1:0-8177 GCA_964347725.1 uncultured Candidatus Peribacteria bacterium
ACTTGGCTTTCTTAAAACTGGACGCTAGAATACCGTTCGATATGTCCACTGCAAAGAAAATTCTTGGAAATACCGCCGTTCAAGTGGCGGGAAGGGCGGCCATGGCGCTCATCAGCATCGCGATTTTGAAGATCATCACGGGCTTTTTGGGGGTGGAAGGATATGGGATGTACAGTGGCGTTTATGAGTTTTTGGCCTTTTTTGGAATTGCGGCTGACTTGGGGCTTTTTACAATTTGTGTTCGAGAAATGAGCAAGGGGGAGGAGGATCGCAACTTCATTGTTGGGAACATTTTTGGAATGCGCATTGGGCTGGCGGCCCTGATGATGATGCTTGCGACCGTGAGTATTTTTTTCATTCCAAGGTATTCGGGCACTCCAATTCCTCTTGGCGTTGCGATTTCTTCTTTGGCCGTGTTTTTGGCCATTTTACAGGGAACGGTTTCCAGCGTGCTGCAAGTGGAGCTCAAGATGCAATACGCCACCATTGGGCTGGTGCTCGGCAAGGTGGTGAATCTAGCCTGGATGGCGGGCGTGGTTTTCCTTTTTTACAAGGGCAATCCCGGAGATCCTGCTTTTTACCAGCTCTTGTGGGCCGGCGTCTTTGGGAATCTGGCGTCTTTTCTTTTCACCTACCACTACGCTCGCAAATTTGCCCATGTGAAGCCGCAAATGAACAAAGCTTACTGGAAAAAGATTTTCACTACAGCGGTGCCGTATGGCCTGGCCTTGGTCATGAACATGGTTTATTTCCGGATCGATGGCATCATGATTCTTTTTATGAAAGGCCCCAAGGAATTGGGGTTTTACAGCCCGTCTGTTCGGATGCTGGAAATTTTGTCCGTCATGGCGGTTTATTTCATGAACAGCGTCTTGCCGGTTTTGACTCGCAAAATGAAGGAGGGAATGGCCGAAGCCCAGCGTGTTGCTCAGATGGCTTTTGACTTCCTCTACATGGTGGGGCTGCCAATGGCGGTGGGGCTGTATCTTTTGTCCTACTCCATCATCGCCATGACCACTCAACCTGAGTTTTTGAGCAATATTCCCGCTGGAATCTATGGGGCCGATGCCGCTCTTAGAATTTTGGCTTTCGCCATGTTCTTTTCTTACCTCAACAGTTTGTTCACGTACTCTCTGCTGGCCGTCAACAAACAAAATCACCTTTTGTGGATCAACGGATCGGCAGCAATTTTCAATATTCTTGCTAACTTCCTGGCCATCCCTGGCTACGGCTTTCGTGGGGCGGCCTTCACGAGTGTTCTCACGGAAATATTTATTTTGGGCGCGTCCTACTGGATTGTTCGAAAGCACCTGAACTACCATTTCAACTGGGGGCGTCTCGCCAAGGCAACGGTGGCAGCAACGGCGATGGCTGGGGTGCTGGTCGTGCTGAAAGAACCTGTCCTGGCTTTTGCTGGACTGGGGAGCCTGAACGCCATTTGGCTGGTTGGCATTGGCGGCCTAGTTTATTTATTCGGACTTTGGCTGTTGGGTGCTATTCCCGAGGAATTCCAGGGGCAGTTGGCTCGTTTCAAGCTTCGGCGCCCGTAAGTCCTTCCCGGCACCAGAACAGTAGTCGTTGGCGGCCTCCACCCATCTGCCTGGCGATGAGAGTGGCTCCACTGTCACACCTTGGCCTTCTGCTTTTTGGGCAAGGGGGTTGAGAGGATTTCCTGGAATAAACCAGCCCCCGTCGGCTGCTTTTAACACCAAATCGATTCCTCCTGCTTCCGCCTTCTGCGCGCCAAAACCCGCCAAGACCAACTTAACCGCCGTCTGGCAGTCGTTGAGGTCCTCGAAATCGGCTCGAAAGGCCACCACGGTTCCTTCGGTTGGGAAACGACTTGGGCCTTGTAAATTGTCGGTGGCGACCAACCAGGGCCCTCCTGTGTGAGCATAAGCGTCGTCGTCGCCCAATTCACGGCTGCAGGCCAGGTCCGGAATGCCTTGCATGGCTCTTGCCACGTCTATTGATTCGGGGTTCTTTGGGTTTTCCATGACTTGTATCAGCCCTTCGCAAGCCGGATCTCTGTCTTCCATGCAAGCCGCGACTCTTTGCAGGTCTGCTTGAAGTTCCGTCCTGCATTTGACGAGGGTGGGGTCTTTGTCTTCTTGAGGCGCTTCTTCTTTTTGGATCAATCCCTCAAAGTATCCTCTGCCCACCCATCCTGCAGAGCCAAAAATTTGCGCTCCCAGCATTGCTAACCCCACTGGGGCTAATCTGGACCGTGTTTTTGGTGCTCTTGGCGTTCTTCGCATTTTTCCTGGTTAATTTAACCTATTTTAGATTAAAACTATACTTTCGTCAAGTCGGCTGTGTCGCCAGTCAAGAGGGCGGCTGTTACAATATTCTCGATCTGAGGGGATTGCCTAGTTAAGCTGTGCTACAAATGAAACAACTGGATAAATTATCTAAATGGCTCCGTGGGGCCGTGGATGGGAGCAAAAAGCCGGAATCGGTGGCTCCCCGTGTTGAGCGTGCTCCTCAAAAGCAAGAACACGGCCATTCAAATTCGAATTCCCATCCAAAGAGCAAGGGTGGTGGCGCTCCTCGTGCTCACGCGCCTCAGGCTCCTGCCAAAAAAGTGTTCACTCAGCCCAAGCGCCCAACGGCTCAGGTTCAAAAAGGGGTTTTGCGCATCATTCCTGTTGGAGGCCTCGAAGAAGTCGGGAAAAACTGCATGATTGTGGAGCACGAAGACGACATCGTGGTGATCGACATGGGATTCCAGTTCCCGGAAGAAGACATGCTGGGCATTGATTATGTTATCCCGGACATTCAGTATCTGGTGGAAAGAAAACAGCGCATCAAAGGAATTTTGATCACTCATGGGCATTTGGACCACATTGGTGCTTTGCCTTACACGCTTCCTGACCTTGGCTTTCCGCCGATTTACGGCAGCAAGCTCTCTTTGGGCCTGGTTAAAAAGCAGCTGGAAGAACACAAAATGGAGAAGCAGGTGAAGATGATCGAGACCAACAACGTGGACGTCTACACTTTTGGGTCTTTGCAAGTGAAGTTTTTCCGCGTGAATCATTCGATCCCGGATTCGCTTGGAATGATGATTCGATCTCCGCAAGGAAGCATGGTGCACACCGGCGACTTCAAGTTTGACTTCACTCCAGCGGACGGCGTTGAATCTGACATTGGGAAGATGGCGCAATTTGGAAGGGAGGGCGTGGACATGCTGTTTTCTGACAGCACCAATGCCACCAAGCCTGGCCACACCATTTCTGAAAGAGTGGTGGGGGCAAACCTGGAAAGAGCCATCGCGGACGTGGAGGGGCGCATCATCATTGCGTGTTTTGCTTCACTCATCGGCCGAATTCAGCAGATCATTGATTACGCCGAGAGGCATGGTCGTAAGGTTTTTCTTGCTGGGGGCAGCATGGTGAGGAATTCGGAAATCGCGCAGGAACTTGGCTTTTTGAAAATTCCAAAAGGAATGGTGATGGACGTTTCAACGGTGAATCGTTATGAAGACAAAGATGTGTTGATTTTGACAACGGGAAGCCAGGGCGAACCCATGGCGGCTCTTTCTAGAATGGCGGGAGGCTCTCACGCTCAGGTGAAAATCAAGCCTGGCGACACGGTGGTGGTTTCTGCGTCTCCGATTCTTGGCAACGAAAAATCAGTGGCAGATCTTATGGACAATTTGGCTAGACTGGGCGCTCAGCTTGTCCACAATAGGATCATGGACGTGCACACTTCTGGCCATGGCCAACAAGAAGATTTGAAAATGATGATGTCTTTGATCAAACCGAAGCACTTCGTTCCCATTCATGGAAATTATTTCATGAGACAGGCTCACGCGGAATTGGCACCTCACGTTGGCATCCCCATGGGCAACGTCCACATGATGGACAATGGGAATGTGATTGAGATCCGAAATGGAGAGGTTGCCTTCCGCAAAGAAGACATTGGTGTTCGTTTCACTGTGGTGGACGGCCTTGGCCGCGGCGACGTTGGTTCTTTGGTGTTGAAGGACCGCAGCGCGCTTTCAGAAAACGGCGTGGTGAATGTGGTTTTGAAGGTTGGCTCCGGCCGATTGATTGGCAAGCCTGTGATCACCACTCGTGGCTTTGTTTATCAAAAAGAGGAAGACCGCATGGAGAGAGAAATAGACAAAGCCGTTCAGCAGGGCTTGTCTAAGTTTGCTCAACGCCAACAGAGTAAATCTGGCCAGGATTTGGCTGGATTCTTGAAGGGTGAAATTTCTGGAAGGATTGTGCAAATCCTCAACCGAAGGCCCGTGGTTTTGGTCACAATTGTGCAATAGTTTTGTGGGCCGGTGCAAAAGCCTGGCTGTTTTTTTGCACGAGGCTTTTTTATTTTAAGGTTTTTTCTTCAAACTTTTGAAGGTTTTACTTTTCTTTCGGTGTGGTTTTCCTGCTTTCTTTTTAACTTGTCCTTGTTTTATGCACCGCTTGACATTGTTTTTAAGGTGTTTTGCACAAAATCAAGAATAACAGGTTAATCTTTTGCACATCGCTTGTTTTTATTGTCTACTCAGCCTGTCCACTTTGTCTTGATTTTTCATTTTCATTTGAAATTGATGGTGTTTAAAGAATGATTCAGCAAAAAAGGCAATAGCCCTCTACAATTACTACTTTCTTTAAATACATTAAGGGAAATCAAATTGCTCATGGACATGTGTATAAAAATTTGTTTTCATTGAATTCAATTAATTTGTTTCTTTCGATTATGAAATTCACTTGTGCACAAGAAGATTTGGCAGCCGCACTTTCAATGGTTCAAAGAGCCATAAGCAACAACAACACGCTTCCAGTTTTGAACAATGTTTACCTAAAAGCGGAGGGTAAAAAGGTTTTTTTAGCTGGAACAAATCTTGAAATATCAATCCAAGCGAGTTTGGATGCCAAGGTTGAAAATGAGGGAGCTTTGACCATTCCGTCCAAATTTCTCACGGCTTACGTGCCTCTTTTGGGGTCTGGAAACATTGAGTTTTCACCTGTTTCTGGAAATGCGCTCAAAATAAAATCACCAGGATCCGAGGTTGATGTTAAGGGGATTTCTGCAGAAGAATTTCCTAGCACGCCAAAGTTGGACGACCCTCAATTGTTTTCATTGCCACGTAAAGAGTTTGCACAAGCCATTGATCAAGTTTCTTTTTGTGCATCGCCAAATATTTCTCGTCCAGTTCTGACTGGGGTTTACATGAGCCTTTCTGGAGCTGTTTTGAAATTAGCTGCAACCGACAGTTACCGTCTTTCAGAAAAAGAGCTTAAATTAAAAGAAGACACAGGTTTGAATATTTCTTTTATCTTGCCGTCTAAGACAGCTCAGGAATTGGCAAAAATTTTACTTGTGAATGAAGAGGGAGTGGTTGAGGTTAAACTCACCAAAGGCAAGGTTCTGTTTAAGATCGATGGCGTTGAACTTTTGTCACGACTCATTGATGGGAGTTTTCCAGAGTACGAACGAATCATTCCTGAGAGTTCCAAAGCGGTTGTGACTTTGTCTTGCGCTGAATTTGCACTTGGAATCAAGAAGGTCGCGCTGATTGTTCGTGAGGCCAATAATAATTTAAGGCTCAGATTGGAAGCAGGGAAAATACATCTGTTTGGGGAGGAAACTCAGTTGGGAAAAGGGAGTGTTGAGTTTCAGGTTAATTATCAGGGTGATTCCGTGGAAACAGCGCTGAATGCGCAGTATTTGTTGGACGTTTTGAGTCATATTGGAGACGCCAAGTTGAATTTAAGCTTGAACGACGGTCTTTCACCTGTTAAGATCGCCCCTGAAAAGCCGAGCGGGTACACACATATTATTATGCCGCTCAAGGTTTAAAAATATTTCCGGACATTTTGTGAAAGACTGTAAACATCTGATCACGCTCTTCCCCTGTGGGCAAAACCTCGAGGTGATTGAGCAATTCAATCAACATGGGACCACTTCCATTTCTGGGGGTGGTAATTTTTCTTCAAAGGCCTTTTTGGCGGCCGATTTATTGAGAGAAAGTGAAGACATTAAGAAGATTTTGTGGATTGCCACAGATCCAACGCAGCGCGAACATATGGCCAGTGCTCTGAGTTTGTGGGGAGACACACAGGTTCACGACTACGTTTATGAGGAGAACTTGATGAGGGATCGTAAATTGGAAAAAAAGAATTTGGTGAAAACAATGGAGTTGGTTTCTTTGGCGATGGATTCAAAGAAGTCGGCTTTTTTTGTGATCCAGTACCACGACCTTCTGAGGGCTTATCCGAACGCAGAAGCTTTTAAGAAAGCCATTTTCACTTTGAACAAAGGAGACGAAATAGACAGTGTGGATTGTTTTGAAAAGTTGATTTCAATGGGCTACGAAGCCTCCATGGATGAGTTTGTGGAGAAGGGGCAGTACCATCGCCACGGAGACGTTTTGAACGTTTGGCCGGTCAACAGTGACTTTCCAATTCGCATGATTGTTGGTTTTGATGAGGTTGAAAAGATTTCAATTTTTGATCAATTCAAACATCAGGACATTCAGGAAATAAAAACACTGGAGATTTATCCGCTGAAAGTGGAGGAATGGAATGCGTCTTTGTTTCATTATTTTGGAAAAGACACTTTGGTGGTGGACGACGAAGTTGAGTATCCAGATGAACATGAGGAGGCTTTTGAAAATGCAATGAAGCAGAGGAATCCACAATCTAGGACCATGGAGTTTCGGTCTTTTTTGGAGGAGACGGCTTACCACCATCATCTTCACTACCTTTCGATCATCAAGTATCAGCACGCCATTGATCTGACGACGGACTTGAGAGAGAAGGTGACCCAGGAATGGACGGTGTTTCTGTTCACCAAACATCCGGAGTTTTACGAGGGCTTGCTCAAGGAGAAGAACCTTTCGTATTCGATTTGGGAGAAGGGAATGAAAGATTTGGCGCCCATTTTGTTGATCAAGATGGATCAAGAAGAGGTTTTCCCAGAAGCGTTTCAGAATCCAGGTTTGAAGTTTATGATTTTGAGCGATCGGAATGTGACGGGAGTGAATGAAACGGAGAAAAAATCACCCGAACGCCAAAAAGTTTATTTGGACTTTTTAACAGGATTGAAGGCCGGGGATTTTGTGGTTCACAGTGACCACGGAATTGGTCAGTTTGCTGGTTTGGACAAACGCACTCTCGATGAAGTCACTCGAGAGTATTTGAAAATAAATTATGCCGAAAACGACAAACTTTTTGTTCCGATTGATCAGGCGGACAAGGTTTCAAAATTCATTGGAGCTGGAGATCGCACGCCGAGACTGACGAGATTGGGCAGCGCGGAATGGAACACCATGCAGAGCCGTGTCAGGAAAGAAACAGAGAAAATCGCGCAAGAACTTTTGCAACTCTACGCCGAACGAGAAAACGCTCGGGGAGTTTGTTTTGACCAAGACAGCGCGCGGATGATTCAGTTTGAAAAGGAATTTCATTACGAGCCAACGCCTGGTCAGCTGAGGGCAATTTTGGATGTGAAGGGCGACATGGAAGGAAAAAAGCCCATGGATCGATTGGTTTGTGGAGACGTTGGGTTTGGAAAAACGGAAGTCGCCATGCGTGCGGCTTTTAAGGCAGTTGATAGCGGAAAACAGGTTGCGGTTTTGGCGCCGATCACGATTTTGGTGGACCAACATTACAAGTCTTTCAAGGCTAGGATGGAAAATTTCAATGTTCGTGTGGACATGTTGAGCCGATTTAAGTCGCCAGCGGAACAAAAACAAGTTTTAAAGAGGCTTGAACGTGGAGAAGTGGACATTGTGATTGGAACGCATCGCTTGCTGCAAGAAGACATTAAATTTAAGGATTTGGCGTTGTTGATCATCGACGAAGAGCAGCGTTTCGGGGTGAAGCAAAAAGAAAAACTGAAGGAATTGCGCAGAGATGTGGACATTTTGACGCTGACGGCGACGCCGATTCCGCGAACGCTCAACATCAGCTTGCATGGGTTGAGGGACATCAGCACCATCACCACGCCGCCGCCTGGTCGTTTGCCGATTGTGACGGAGGTTCGGCGTTTTTCTTTGGGCTTGATCAAAACCGTGATTGAAAAAGAAATGAGTCGTGGCGGGCAGATTTATTTTTTGCACAATCGGGTTCAAACCATTGAAGACATGGCGGACAAACTCAGGTCTCTTTTGCCCAAAGCGCGAATTGTGGTGACTCATGGGAAGCTCAAGCCGGACGATTTGGAGA
>CAYGAB010000037.1:0-7967 GCA_964347725.1 uncultured Candidatus Peribacteria bacterium
CCTAGGTTTTTTGCCACAAAGCCAAGGCTCCAGGTCAGGCTCATGGCAGAAGCAGCGAGCGGGGCGAGAAAGAAAAGAGCGAGGGGAGCGTTCTCTAGCATTTCTGCTGGGCTCAAGGTCAGTAGCAACAAAACGAGCAGTTGAGTGAGTCGGCCTATCCAGTGGGCGATCACGGCGCGCCCCATTTTGTAATGCGCTTGGAGAAAGGCGTCGCAAATGCTCACGAGTTGGTCCAGCAGCAGTGAACTCATGAAGAGCAGCATTCCCGCCAAAAAAGTCAGTTCAAATCCGGTAAAAATTCCGTAAGCCAAGCCCACGGCATAAAAAGCCATGGCGCTGAAAAATCGCAAGAATAGGGTGTTCAACAGGAGTTTGATGTCTTTGGGAGATTCAGAAAAACGCCGCACGCTGTTGCCAAAGAGGCCCAGATTTCCGGCCACAGAAAAGAAGAGCGCGAATTCGGCAATTTTCCCATAAGCTCCGTATCCGCTCGGTTCCAGGTGGCTGGTCAGCAATTTGGTGCAGAGAATGCCAATTCCAATGTGCAGTCCTTTGCCTAGGAGTTGAACAAAAGTGGACCACAAAATGTCTTTTTCAAAAAACTTCAATGAATCGGGGTTTACCTTGGAGGATGTCGGAATCATTCCAGTCGTGGAGGGAGGTGCTTAGGTTTTCCCATGAGTATTCAAAGTCTTCGCCTCGGCGAGTGCCCACGTCGTGAGTGATGACGATTTCTTTTTTGGCCTTGTAGCCGTGTAAAACCATCATGTGATAAGTTGGGCCGCCATTGCTGAAGTAGGGGTTTTCCAGGAATTTGCCGGCAAAAGGCGCCACAATGAAATGCCCATCATTGAGGATTTTTTGTAGATCTTCAAAAGTTGGATTTTCATGAATGACCGTTTGTAGGCCGTAAGTTTCACGGATCATTTGAGCGGTTTGGTCGACGCTGGTGTGTTCGTAAGCCCCAAAATTCAGATTTTCCCAGTCCACCAGACGCAATAATTCTGCGCCAAATTCTTCCCGATCCCAGTTTTTTTCTAGGATTTCATTGGCCACCAGCGCGATGCTCGCTTCTTCACAGGCTTCTTGCCAAGGCTGATCCCAATTTCCATCCGGAGCTTGAGAATAAAAGTCCAATTCCAGATTGAGTTTGGAGGGGCGATGGTCCGGTGTGGATGCCGTGGTGGGTGGCGGTGTTTCTGGTGATGTGGCCGCTGGAACTGAAGGCTGTTCAGGTTCATTTACGATTTTTGTGGTCGAACAAGAGGTCAGGCCCAACAGGAGGCTTGACAAAACTAAAAATGTATGTACAATCGAATTGTTTTTAATGAACATAAACATGAGTAGCCAGGTTGATTCTGTTTCTGGAGCTGAGGTCATCATACCACAGGATTTCATCAAAAAAGTCCAGCTTGAGTATGCAAAGCGTAGTTCTGGAGACAAGGCTAAGAAGCGTCATCATGACACTCCAAAGCATCTTTGTGATTTGGCCATTGCCATTGCGTTGCGTGATTTTGCTTTAGAGCATGCTTTGCTTGAATTCCAAGATGGGGAGAAAGAGGTTTTTTTTAATTTCATTCTTCAGAACTTGTCTAGAGCTTCGTTTTTTACATCTTCTATTCTCAGTCAATTGAATGATGAGGCAGTAGATGTCGTCAGTTCCGACCTCATTGGTGGTTTTTTTAGGCTAACTCTTGAGACTGCTATTGCTCAACTTGAGCTTGTTAGGGGGAAAAATAGGGAAATCCATGATCTACGTAGTAAGCTTCATGTCCGTGAGAGGCAAATTGGTGCGCTTACCGGGCAAAATGCTGACCTTGTTCGGCGGGTTTATGAGGATCCTTTGACTGGCTTGATGAATGATGCTGCTTTGAAAGAATATTTGGATGGAATTGAGGTGGGTACTCAGGTGATTTTGGTTTTTGCAGATTTAACAGGCTTCAAGTTGATCAACGATATTTTTGGTCATCATGTGGGCGATGAGGCCATCGCACAAGCTGGGAAGAATTTTGCTTCATGTCGACGTCAATCAGATCATCAGGTTCGTGTTGTGAGACAGCATGGGGATGAATTTGTGATGGTTTTGCCTTTAAATGGTGGAGTCAATGCCCAAGAACTCATGGGTACTGTTGGACAGCGTGTCTTGGATGCTTTTTCTAAAAACCCTATTGTCTTGCCTTGGGAGACATTGGCCCCACGTGCTAAAAAATATGTGCTGAAAGCTTCCGCAAATTCTGTTGAAAATGGTGGTTTTATGAGTTTGATTGGCAAAATGCACGATCGCTTGATTCAGGTTCTTGGTGCTATTGGTTTGGATGGAAGGACTGGATTGCCTTTGGACATTAGAGTGATTCCTGGTCCAGATGGCCAGCCGGAATCTGTTGAAATCAATCTTAAAACTGGAGCGGGCATGGTGCTTGTTCAAAAGACGGAAGGTATGGATTGGAAGGCAGCATTGCAGGACGCCGATGAGGTGAATAATGGTGTCAAAGCAGCGGCTAGAAAGCCAATTAAGGGTCAGCGAGCTCGTTTGAGGTCGGTTTATGGGATGCAAGGTGGAGAGCCTGTTTTTGCTGATGACTCAAAAGCTCTACCATTGAGCTGAGTTTCTTCTTATAATGGAGCTGATTTCTTTTTCCTAAATGACCCTGCTCCGCAACCACCTGTGTAAAGAAGATTGTTTGAAGCGTGTGGCGGCTGAAACGTTTGAGCGCACCACCTTGTCTTTTTATCGTTACGTGAAGGTGGAGCATCCCAAGGCTTTTCGAGACGATTTGTTCCGAGAATGGAGTGAGCTTGGTGTCTTGGGTCGGATCTACGTGGCACGGGAAGGGATCAACGCGCAAATCAGTGTGCCGAGTCCTCGTTTGGAGGAATTTCGGGCCGCTTTGGATTCTCACCCGGAGTTGAAAGACATGCATCTCAACATCGCGATCGAACAGCAGGAATCTTTTTGGAAATTGAGCATCAAGGTCAAACATCAGATTGTGGCGGACGGCCTCGCGGAAGATTCTTATGACCTTTCTCAGGTTGGGAATCACCTCAATCCGGAAGAATTCCATGCCGCTTTGGAAGATCCAGAGGCCATTGCCGTGGATTTTCGTAATTTTTATGAGAGCCGAATTGGGCGTTTTGAAGGGGCCATCTGCCCCGACAGTGACACTTTTAAAGAGGAGTTGCCCATGGTGGCCGATCTTTTGGCGAGCAAAAAAGACAAGAAATTATTGCTCTATTGCACGGGCGGAATTCGATGCGAAAAGGCCAGCGCTTATCTGAAAAATCAAGGTTTTACCAATGTGAATCAGTTGCGCGGCGGGATCATCACTTACGTTCAAACGCTGAAGTCCAAGGGGATTGAGCCAAAATTTCTCGGTCAAAACTACGTCTTTGACGAACGCATTTCTGAACGAGTCACGCAGGACGTGCTCACCGAATGCGACCAATGCCTTTCCAGCTGGGACCTCTACACGAATTGCAGCAACGCGGCTTGCAACCTCCTCTTCATTCAATGTCCGGCTTGTGCGGAAAAGATGGAAGGGGCTTGCACTCCTGAATGCTTGGCGATTGTGCATTTGCCCGAAGAGGAGAGAAAAGCTCATTTTAAACAACAAGTCAGCTCTGATTTGCGTGCTTACAAGAGCCGTTTGAGGCCGAGAACGAAGATCAAGGTGGCTCATTAAAAAAGCCCCACTCCATTGGAGCGAGGCTTTTGCTTGTGATTCGGTCTGTTAATCTATGCGTCCGTCTTCGTAGTACACGTACCAGACTCGGCGCATGAGCACGGCGGCTTCGGCGCGGTTCAAGTCTTTGTGAGGGCGGAAGTATTCTGAAGTGTAGCCTTCAATGATTCCCAGTTTGTAGCAGAGTTCCACGTAAGGAGCGTACCAAGCGCTTGGGGAAACATCGCGGAAATCAATGTCTGAACCGTCGATTCCATCCATGTCGGCTTCGGCAGCGCGCAAGATCATGGTCACGGCTTCCACTCGGTTGATGGTGTCTTGAGGTTTGAATTTTCCGCCTCGGTAGCCTTCCACCACACCGATCTTGGTTCCGTAGGTCACGTACTTGTAGAACCAGTCGCTGCTTTTCACGTCGGAGTAGTCGTCGTAGTCTGAGTCGGCTTTAACGTTTTCTCCGGCGTTCAAGAGGATCATCTTGAGGAATTCAGCTCGAGTCACGCTGCGTTGAGGGTAGTAGTAGTGAGGCTTTTTGCCGTCCACCACGCCGGCTTCGTGCAAGAGACAAATTGCTTTTTCAGCGTAGCTGTTGCTGGTGTCGTAGAAGTCGTCGTCGCAGTCGATTTCTTTGTCTTTTTCATCGGCGAGCCGACCCCAGTTGTTGTCGTCATCATCGTCGTCGTCCTCGGGGTCCAAACTTTTGCTGCTGCAGTTGTTGTCTTCGTCGCTTTCGTTCACGTCGTCGTCGGTGTCCACACAGACTTTGACGGTCTTTTTGGACGTGAGTTCAAGGTTGGTGTCGTAGCTGAAGCTTTCGTCACTGTCCATTCCACTCTTGATTTCCGTGTCCCATTTTTTGTCTCCACCGACACTCACTACCACCCAGAAGTCGTCAGACGCTGACACGTCCACGCTGCTGTCGTTGGTGAAGGTGAAGGTGATTTCATTGCTGCTGTTGAGCTTGATGCTTGAGACTTCCAAGTCAGCTTCATCGTCGTCGCCTTCAGAACCGGCCAACACGGTCACGCTTTCTTTGATTTGAGGATCGGTTTCGCTGTCGCGGGCGGAGTCAAAACTTCCAGTTTGAGTTTGGTAGCCACTTTTGGTGACCTTGAATTCGCCGTCGCCTTCGTCACCGAGGGCAACAGGGCATCCGTATTCTCCGCTGCCCAAATCTGCACAGCTCACGCTGTAGTTGTCTCCGGCTTTGACGGTGGCTCCGGAAAGTCCAGTGCCGTCGCTCTTTTTTGCGTAGACTTTGTAGGCGTAGTTCAAGATTAGGCTGAGGTCTTCTTGATCTTGATCCACGATGGCGTTGCCTTCTTCCATGACGTAGCCGTCCACTCCAAATTCGTAGTAGAAGGTCCCGCCGGATTCAGCGTTCAAAGCCAAGTTGTAAACTCCGTCGTCGGCGTTTTGGTAGGCGTAGATGGTTTCATCTGGAGAACGAGTGTCGAGGGCGTAGGAATCCAAACCGTCTTCCATTTCATCTCCGTCTTCGTTTTTCACGGTGACTTGCAGGTTGAAAACCACCAAACCAATTTGTTCGATGTGGGCTTCTCCGTCGTATTCATCGGTGAGGTCCAATCGAGCCCAATACAGAGAAGGGCTGAGGTCAGAGTCAACGGTTTCAATCAGTTTGCTCCAGTCGGAAGGACGAGACCATGTTAGAAAGAAGATGTCGGCAGAACCGCTGTTTTCAATGTCGTCCGAACGTTCGGAGGCTAGAGTCTCCCAGCTGCTTCCATTGTAGTATTCCATTTTGTAACTTCCATCTTGAACTCCGGTGTCCACGTCCATGGAAAATCCGTCAAAAGGATTGGTGGATCCCATGTAGATGGCGTTGTCTGTTTCTGTAGCTGCAAATCCGAAGCTGCCGGTGGTGTTTTCTGCCACGATGGTGACTTCTTCTTCCGTGCCTTCATCGGTGACGAAGACGAAATCGGCGAAGTAGTTGGAACCGGTTGGGCCGTCGAAGTCACCACTGTCAACGATTGAAGTTGAGCTGCTGGCGGCGGAGCTGGCGGGAGCCAGCGGCGCCAAAAGCATGAGAAGGACTAGAGTGGAGAGCAGTTTTTTCATGGGAGTGATTGTTTTAAATTGGCTTAAATATACCATTATTTTGAATCCAAGCTATAGTTCACGTTGTTCATCATCATCGCGGATTCGGCGTTGGAGACTCGTCGGGTTGGGCGGAAAGTTCCGTCGTCGTAGCCTTCTACCATGTCGTAGTCGTAGGCGGCTTTGACGTAAGGGGCGTACCAAGCGGAGTCGCTCACATCACTGAACGGAGTTTCACCGGAGTCCGTTTCAATTCCGGCGAGACGAACCATCATGGTGATGGCTTGAGCTCGGCTCAGGCTCTTGTTTGGTTCAAAGTCATCGGCTTCTTCCACAATTCCCAATTGGTAGGCGGCAGAAACGTACTTTTTGTCTTCATCAGAAACGTCTCCGAATGGCATTGGATAAGGTTCGTAACGGTCCACTTCCACTCCAGCGGCCAACATCAACATTTTCACGAATTCCACACGATTGATCGTTTGATTTGGGCCAAAAGTTTTGGCTTTCTCAATGACGCCACGGCAGTACAATTCACGGATGGCGGATTGAGCCCAGTGAAAATCAATGTCCACGTAAGGAGCTTCACAGTTTTGGTCGAAGGCCAAGTTTCCGTAGCTCACGCTCACTTGCTTGGTGCTCACGTCGCTCACGTCAAGCGCCACTTGCCAGTGATTTTTAGCGCTCACCACAAGGTTGTAAGAAGTGTCAGAAGCTTCGGCTTGAAGCGCGAGTTCGTAGACACCATTGTCTAGGTTGCGGATGCCGTAGACTTCATTGTCGTCTCCACCGGAAACGGAAAAGCTTTTGGAACTCAAAGCGGTGAGGTCGTCACCGGCTTCGTTTTCAAGGCTGATTTTCACGTTGTAGGCACGAGCGGTGACTTGGTCCACCATGGCTCCATTGTCCACGGTGCTTTTTGCTTGAACACGAATCCAGTAAGCTTCTTGAGTTTGGTAGTCGCCAGATTCCCAGTCGGAAGGAATGCTGAAGCTGACTTCGTAGTCGCCGCTGCGTTCTTGTGTGAAATTTTCAAGATCGGAGTCGTCTACTTTGAGAGTTTCCCAACCATTGCTGGTGGAGTATTCCCATTTGAGGTCGGCGCTGTCTTCATCGGCAAACTCGGCAGGAGCGTCCATGGTGAAGAAGACGGTGTCGAATTTGGAGAGCATTCCCATCACCAAGTATTGGTCGGTGGTGTCTGTCTCAGAAAAGACTTCCACGTTTTCATTGTCTTTGTCGACAATGTTGCTGCCTTGGTCCATCACGGAACCTGTAGAAGATTCGGTGTAAACGTAGTCAAAACGAGCATTGGCTCCATTTGGAACCCTGGAGGTCCAAGCGGCAGAGGCAAGGCCTTGTGCGCCGAGGACGGTGAGAACGGCGATGGCCGTGATGCGCTTGAAACTTAACATGGTGAGAAAGGTTAGAAATTGAAGTTAAGTTCGCACCATAATAGAAAAATAATCAATTGTCAAGTCTATTGCAAAAAAGGATTCTACAGCGCGAGTTACAATGTTTGCGTTCTTAAATCACGATCATGAATGCTTCTCCTTTGAAAGTCTCGGTGGTGGGTTGTGGAAATGTTGGTGCGGCTGCGGCCTACGCCATGCTTTTGGATGGAACTCCGACGGAATTGGCGCTGATGGATAGAGATGCTAAAAAGCTAGAAGGGCTGCATTTGGACCTGGAACACTCTCTGAGTTTTTTTGAAACGGCCCGCATTTCTGCTTCCGACCAAGTGGAAGTCTGCGCTGTTTCCGATCTGATTGTGGTCACGGCGGGAGCGCGTCAAAGAGAAGGGGAGACTCGTTTGGATTTGATCGGGCGGAACCGAGCAATTTTTGGAGCCTTGATTCCGTCTCTGGTGAAAGTTGCGCCCGATGCCATTTTTATGATCGTGAGCAATCCAGTGGACATTTTGACCTTGGAAACTTTGCGCTTGTCCGGCCTGCCATCTGGGCGCGTGTTTGGAACGGGCACGACTTTGGACACGGCTCGTTTTCGATTTCATTTGTCTCAGAAAATTGGAGTGAGCCCAGCCAGCATTGAAGCCTTCATTTTGGGCGAGCACGGCGACAGTTCTTTTCCTGTGTTGAGTTCCGCCAATGTGGCCGGCGAACCTCTCTTTCAATTCAAAGGAATGAACGAGGCCTTGGCGCTGGAGGCTTTCAAGCAAACTCAAGAAGCGGCGGCGCGCATCATTCAAAGCATGGGTTACACCTGTTATTC
>CAYGAB010000038.1:0-7959 GCA_964347725.1 uncultured Candidatus Peribacteria bacterium
GCCTTAATAGGAGGAGGCGCTGCGGCCATGTCCTATTTGGTTGGAGGCTTTCTTTCTAAATTACTTGGCGTTGGCTAAAGCGCGAGTTCCGCCCTTCTTAACGGCTTTGGCTTTGTGTTCGGTTCGAATGCGAAGACGAGGGGAATACTTCATTCGGACCATGTCTTTGATTTTTTCTTTAGCCACTTTTCCACCACCATTGATGGCGTTGGTTTCTCCACAGACCCACACGTACGGAATTGATTTACCCTTAGCCATAAGTTTTAATTACATGAACAGCTCGGGGAGTATAAAACGACTCACGCGTGGATGCAAGCAATTTTTTGATTGCGCCACCAAATAAAATCGGTAAACTAGGCCTGCACCCATGTGCCGCGGTAGCTCAGTGGTAGAGCAGAGGATTGAAAATCCTCGTGTCGGTGGTTCAATTCCGCCTCGCGGCACCACCTCCATTCTTGTGGACAAATCCATGCAAGAAATTTTAAAGCAACTCCAAGCCTGGCAAATCCCCTTCACTCTTTTTGAGCACGAGGCATTTTTCACTTGTGAAGATGGAGAATGGTTCAAAACAGAAAATCCTGGAGCGCACGTAAAAAATCTTTTTTTGCGCAACAAGAAGAAGGACAAGTACTTTCTGGTCACCGTTCTCCAAGAAAAACGCATGAACATGAAGGAATTGGAATCCAAAATCGGCGGCAAAAATGTGTCCTTTGGATCGCCAGAAGACCTGATGACTTTTCTTGGCCTCACGCCTGGAGCCGTCTCTCCTTTGGGCTTGATCAATGACACGGCTCACACGATTGAATTTTTTCTGGACTCCGATGTGCTCAAGGAAGAAGTGGTTTACGTTCATCCCAACGTCAACACGGCCACGGTAAAACTCAAAGTCGCGGACTTGCAGAGATTCCTGGAGAAAACAGGAAATACTTGGTCCATGCTGGCTATTTGATCGGCGTGAACAATTCAAAGTGGAGATCTTCTTTGGGGATGCCTTTTTCTTCCATGAGGGTTTTTACCGTTTTCACCATGTCGCCGTTTCCGCAGATGTAGACCTGCAGATTGGAAGGGTCAGCCGTGATTTCTTCTAGATGATCGGTCACGCGGCCGTGGAGTCCGGTCCAGTCTTCAGAAGGCTGAGACAAAGTCACCAAAGCCTTGAAATTCGGATGAGAATCCTCCCAGGATTTGAGTTGATCCAAATAGAAAAGGTCCTCGGCATGGCGAACTCCAAAAACCAGAGTGATTGCTTGGTCAAAGCCTTGTTCAAACAGAAAAGGGATCATGCCCATGAAAGGCGCGAGACCCGTTCCTGTGGCCACCATCAAAACCGGTTTTTTGGAATCGGTGAGAGTGAAATGGCCAAAAGGTCCCATGAAAGCGGCCCCGTCGCCCAGATTTAAATTCTTCAAAAAGGTCGACCCTTTGCCGTCCGGCAAGAGTTTCACGCAGAGGCTGAAAAAGGCTTTTTCATTGGGGTTGCTGGAGATGGAGTAGGATCGTGTCACCATTTTTCCGTCTTCTTGAGGCATTTGCAGAATAAAAAATTGACCTGTTTTGTAGGGGATGTACTCGTTTTCCCAGGCGAAATCGTACTGGAAGACGTCGTGAGCGATCTGAATGGAACGGAGAAGAGGCGCAGTAAACTTTTGCATGAGCTTGTGTTAGAGACGGGCTTTAGACTAGCATGACTCCACTTGATCAACAAATCGTGACGGATTCACTCAAGGTTTTGCAACTCAAAGCGCCCAGTTTTGCCTTGCTGGTGCGGCAATTGAGAAATTGCTTTGAAGAAGCCGATGCTTTTGAAGTGGATTTGGACTTGATGCGTGTGAAGGGCGATTTAGCCGTGATTCGTCTCCATTTCCCAAAGCCTTTGTACGCTCGCACCACGTCACTGGATTTGGCCAAACGCGCTGCCAAAGCCGGCTGGGCCATCGTCAAAGTTCCCAAAGATTTGGCCTTGGACCTGGAATTCACGACCTTGGCGAAAAACAAAGGGGTGAAGGTGGAGCTGATTTAGGGCGCTGACATTTAAGGAAAATGACAGACATTCTTCAGGATTTCGTAAAGGTCAATGGACTATAAAAGAAGAGTCAGTATGGGACTGGGATGGTTCCGTTGACAGAATTGACACCTGATCGACCAGGGTTCGATTCCCTGCAGCTCCACCATGCTGACAATAAAAGACCCTCTTTGGAGGGTCTTTTATCTACGTCGACAGAATTGACGTAAGAATTATAAGCCAGCTGGGCTGGCATTTCAAGTGGAGTTTGTCTGAAAATCGAACATTGAATTGACGGTAAAAAGCGCAAAGTGTATTCTTGAGGCCGACTAATGCAAAAAACATGGCCTTGAGTTTGACCACAAAAGAAGCTGGATTGTGCATCAAAAGCCTGAGAGCTCAAAGGGGCATTTCGCAGGATCAGCTTGCACAAATGCTCAGCATCCCCAGGAGTGCCGTGTCTTTGATGGAAGGGGGTGCTCGAGAACTTTCTTTCATTGAAATCCAAAAAATACTCACTTTATTTGAGCTGTCTTTTGAAGAATTCCTGAAATTTCTGGAGCCTCCAGAAAAACAAAGTGAAAAGAAGAAAGCCAATACGAGAATCAAATTTGACCCAGACAAATTCAAGCAATTGCTGCTCTACATTTTGCAGAAATGTGGAGGGAGGCCAAACGTTGGAGAAACGGTGCTCTACAAACTTTTGTATTTTTGCGATTTTGATTATTTCGAACTGTTTGAAAAACCATTGACGGGGATGAAGTACAAGAAAATGCGATTTGGGCCAGTTCCAGATCAATCCTTGTACGGTCCCATCCTCAGTGCCATGCACCAATCAGGATCCATCGAGAAAATGGCCAGACCCTACATGAATGACACCATTCAGACTCGATACTTGAATTTTATTGAAGCGGACCTCTCTGTTTTTGGAGGAGATGTAGAGAAAATGATCAAAGTGACGGATTCGGTGATAGAAAGACTTTCGGGAATGAGTGCTCGTCAAATCGAAGACCATTCTCACCGAGATTATCCGTGGCAGTCTCATGAATTCAATGAAGAAATTGCCTACGAGTCTGTGTTTTTTAGGAACGGGGAATTTGCCAATAGGGATTACGACAAAATGTGGGAGGCGTCTTCCTCTCATGACATTTTGCAACACCTGGGTGACATGAGTGATGAAGAGCATCAGTATTATTTGAATCTGTTGAAATGAAAACTCAATTCAAAACAGGCACGATTTTCTTGGTGGATTTTGATCCTTCGGTGGGTCATGAGTACAAAAAAATCAGGCCAGCCATCGTTGTCCAGTCAGAAAAAACCATCAAAATTGGAGCTTTGATAACCGTGATGCCAATCACCTCTCAGATGGAGAAAGCCAATGAGGAAGATGTTTTTCTAGAAAAAAGCAGCAGCAATGGTTTGTTCGCAGATTCCATTGTGAAATTGGCCTGCATTCATAGTTTTGATGAAAAGAGATTCCTGAAAAAAATTGGCCAAGGATCAGATGAGTTGATGGAAGACATTGCTTCTTACCTGCGTTTGCATTTTGACCTTTGATTTTTTGATCTTTATCTGTAAACTGCCTCAGTTATGACACTTCAAATCGCCATTGTCGGATTGCCAAACGTAGGGAAGTCCACGCTCTTCAACGCTTTGACCAAAACTCAGGCGGCGCAAGCGGCCAATTATCCTTTTTGCACGATCGACCCAAATGTGGGAGTGGTGGAGGTGACAGATCCTCGCATGGACGCACTTTCGGCCATTGTGAAACCGGAAAGAGTGGTGCCAGCCATTGTGGAATTTGTGGACGTCGCGGGTTTGGTGAAGGGCGCCAGCCAAGGCGAAGGTTTGGGGAATCAGTTTTTGTCCCACATTCGTCAGTGCGACGCGGTGGCTCAGGTGGTTCGGCATTTTGAAGACGCGGACATCACCCATGTGCACGACACGGTTCACCCAAAAAGAGACCGAGAAATCATTGAATCCGAATTGATTTTAGCCGACCTTCAAACCCTCGAAAAACGCATGCTCAAATCGGCTGGAGAGGCACGCAGCGGAGACAAGAAAAAACAGGCTTACCACGCCATTTTGGAGAAATTAAAACCTCAGATGGAGACGGGCGTTTTGGCAATCAATGCGGAACTCACGGAAGAAGAGCAAGAGGAATTGAGGGATTTGCACTTGATCACGCTCAAGCCTTTCATGACGGTTGTGAACATGAGCGAGACGGAAGTGGGCTCCGCGGACATTGAGAAAATTCGTACAGAATTGGAGTTGCCAGCCAAGAGCAAGATCGTGCCAATTTCCGCCAAAGTGGAATCGGAGCTGATTGATTTCTCTCCCGAAGACGCGGCCGTATTTCTGGAAGAATTTGGACTCAAAGAAACGGGATTGCACCGTTTGATTCGAGAAGCTTACGACCTGTTGGGGCTGCAAACCTACTTCACCGCCGGAGTGAAAGAAGTGCGAGCCTGGACCATCAAAAAAGGATCCACCGCACCCCAAGCGGCGGGCGTGATCCACACCGATTTTGAAAAGGGATTCATTCGTGCGGAGGTCATTGCTTACGAAGATTTTGTGGCCTGTGGAGGGGAGCAAGGCGCCAAAGAAAAAGGCAAAATGCGTTTGGAAGGGAAGGAATACATTGTGAAAGACGGCGACGTCATGCACTTCCGATTCACGGATTGAGTCAGGGGCAGTCCTTAATCCAGCCACATGGACATCATTCCTTCACTCTTCATTCAGCGGGGCAAAGCCGTCTCTTTGTACAAGGGGAACGACAACGCAGAAAAAAAGACCTACCACAAAGCTCCTCACAATTACGTGGAGCATTTTGCCAAGCAGGGGGCAAAAAAAATCTTGATCGTGGACTTGGACGGAAATCAAGAAGCCCGGCTTTTACTTTTCAGAGAACATTTTCCTGGAGAAATTTGGTGGGCGGGCCAAGTGCGAACTTTGGAAAAATTAGAGTGGTTGCTCAAGCATGGAGCGGATCGAGTGGTCTTGGGGCAGGCGGCTAAGCCAATTTATGAGGAAGCCATTGCAAAGTTTGGTGCCGAAAAATTGCTGATGGGCATTCAAATCAAAAAAGGAGAAGAAGCGGCAGATTTGTGTGAACAGGCCAATCACTACGGCTTCACGGATATTTTGGTGAAAGACCTGAACGCCGAGGGAACCTTGTTCCAGCCAGATTTTGATGTCATTGAAAAATGCCTCTACTTCAGCGGAGTGAGGGTTTATGCATCGGGAGGAATCACGGACCCTTCTCACTTGAGAACCATGAACCGTTTGGGCGTGACGGGCGTTGTCATTGGGAGGGCTCTGATGGAGAACCAAATGAGCCTGAGTCAAATCGTTGAGGGGTTCTGATGCGGCACACCGATTCAATGTTGGCGGTGCGGTTCAAGGTTTGCAGCAAGGACTCCAGATGTTCAGGGTGGAGAAAACGCCCGCTGAATTGAAGGTAGGCAAACTCCCGATTTTCGTGTTCGTAGGAGTGAATTTCTTCAATGTTGAATTCTTTGGAGCTCATGATGGCCGTGACTTCGGCCATGACGCCCGTTTTGTTGTGAACGCAGAGGAGCAAATGCACCAGTTCACTTCTGTCATCTGAATCTTGAGTGCTTTGGCCCATTTTGTGCAGCATCTGTTGCCTTGAGTAGAGCACAGAAACCAGCTCTGTCAGGCTGAGACTTCCATCGCTCACGTTGGCGATCAAATCTTCCCAGCTTGGAAAATTGAATTGCTCCAACAAGAAAGATTCCTGCTCTTTGCTGATGCGAGCCTCCATCCCAAAAAGTCCCAAACGTTCTCGAAGCAGCCGAGTGCTTTCCTCAGATAAGACAGCAGGATCACTTTGCTTGAGGAATTCTTTAATCCGAGTGTGGGCGGCATTGGTCTGAACCCAATCGAACCATTCCACATGAGGCCCTTCTCCTTGAGCCGAGCAGTGCACGTAAACGGTGTCTCCATTGGCCAGAGGTTTCCACAAAGGAGTCTCCTGGCCATTGACAAAGGCCCGCTGAGCTTCATTCCCAATGTCCGTGTGAACGTGGTAAGCAAAGTCCAAAACGGTGGCTCCTTGGGGCAGGTCAATCACGTCACCTTTTGGAGTGAAAACAAAAATACGATCCTGAAAAACATCCAGTTTCAGTGTCTCTAGAAAATGATGGTGATCTGGGTGGTTTTTCTGAAGACTGAGCAGGTCTTTGACCCATTGGTATTTGTGGCGTTTTCCTTTTTGATGTTTTTCATTGCCTTTGTCTTCGCCATAAAAATAATGAGCGGTGATTCCGTACTCACTTTCCAAATGCATTTCTTTGGTCCGAATTTGGAATTCTGTCATCGCGCCCTCCAAGCCGAAAACCGTGGTGTGAATGCTTTGGTAGCCATTGCTTTTTGGCAGAGCGATGTAGTCTTTGAGGCGGCCAAATTTTGGAGTGAAATTTTGATGAATCGCTCCTAAAACCTGGTAACATTGTCCAATGTCTTGCACGATGACGCGAATGCCAATCAGGTCGTAAACTTCGTGAAAAGATTTCTGCTGCTCCTGCATTTTTTTGAAAATGCTGTAGTAAGATTTTTGACGACCTTCAATGAATTCATAAGGCATTTTTTTCTCTTTCAACAAAGTTTCTAGGGCAGCAATGCTTCGGTCCAAAAGGCTGGCTTTTCGCAATTGAGATTGCTGGGCCCATTCGTCAATCTGTTGATATTCTTTTGGATGCAGCACTTCAAAACAACGGTCCTCCAGTTGGCTTTTGAGCTCCCAAATCCCGAGTAAATTGGCAATGGGGACAAATATTTCCAGGGTTTCTTTGGCGATTCGCTCGCGTTTTTCAGGTTTTGGAATGGAGGAAAGCGTTTGCATGTTGTGCAGACGGTCCGCCAGTTTGATCAAAATGATCCGCAGGTCTTGCGCCGTGTGTATGAACAGTTTTTTAAGAGATTCGATCTGACGATTTTGCATGTCATTGCGGTAGTGCACCTTAGAAAGCTTGGTGATTCCCGCCACCAAAAAAGCCACATTTTTCCCGAACTTGGCTTCAATGTCTTCAAGGGTGATGCTGGTGTCTTCAGGAACGTCGTGCAGAAGGCAAGCGATCAAAGTGTCTTCGTCCACGCGGAGTTCTGTCAAAATCAAAGCCGCACTCAAAGGATGCGTGATGTAAGGAGCCCCATCTTTTCTGGTCTGGCCTTCGTGTGCGTTTTTTGCAAATTCAAAAGCCTGAACCAGTCGAGTTTTGTCGAGGTGGGGAAGGTAAGAAGACGCGGCAATCAAGAGGGGTTCAATCATCGTGCGGTGCATTGACGTACTCGGTTCTTGATTCTATTGTAATACAGCTATTGCATCAAGTCTTGTCAAAAATGAAGAAAGCGCGCGTGATGATTGGAATGTCGGGTGGAGTGGATTCGTCCGTGGTGGCGGCTTTGTTGAAAGATCAAGGTTACGATTGCGTTGGGGTCTACATGAATTTGTGGGCTGATCCCACGCCGTTTGATTTGGACGACAAGAAAAAATTCCCACAAAATAAGTGTTGCTCGATAGAGTCTTTGATGTTCGCGCGTTCCATCTGCCAAAAACTGGGGATTCCATTCTATTCCATCAATTTGGAAGAAACTTTCAAAGAAAACGTGGTTGAGTTTTTCCTAGAAGGATTCCGCCAAGGTGAAACACCGAATCCTTGTGTGCGCTGCAACAAAACCGTCAAATTCGGAGCTTTTTTCAAAAAAATGGAAGAACTGGGCTGTTACTTTTTGGCCACGGGTCACTACGCTCGTTTGGAACGTGAGGCCGACGGCCTAGTGCGTTTGTTCCGTGGCAAAGACGAAAGCAAAGACCAAACCTATTTTCTCTACAACCTCACTCAAGAAAAACTCAGAAAATTGATGTTTCCGCTCGGCGGCTATTCCAAGCCGGAAGTCAAAGACTTGGCCAAGCACTTTGAACTCAAAGAACT
>CAYGAB010000039.1:0-1817 GCA_964347725.1 uncultured Candidatus Peribacteria bacterium
GAGTTTGTTGAAGGTGACTTTTTCAACGGTTTCGGTTTTGGTTTCAGCGGCTAGCTTGTCGTAAACGCGAATGATGTGGAACCCAAAAGCACTTTCTACGACTCCAGATGTCTTGTCTTTTTCTAGTGCGAAGGCAGCTTCTTCAAAAGCTGGGTCCATGACACCTTTTTTGAAAGCACCCAAGTCGCCTCCTTTGTCTTTGTTGGAAGCGTCGTCTGAAAATTGTTTGGCCAGTTCATCAAAATTTTCGCCAGCGTTTAATTTGGCCAAGACTTCTTCTGCACTTTTCTTGGCTTCTTCCTTGGTCCTTGAAGCCTCGCTTCGCTCGGCCCCTTCGTAAGAAACCAAAATGTGTTTTGCGCTCACGGATTCTTCGGTCTTGATTTCTTTTGGTTCAGATTTCCGTTCGATCACTTGGATGACGGCGATCCCTTTTTGTTGGATGACCTTTCCAGTGTTTGCGTCGTAGGTGTATCCGTCGTCGAGGTCAAAAGGAGCTAGGATGCTGCCAGCTTGTTTTCCTTCTAAAGCGACTTTTAGCCCTTCGCTCATTTCACCGATTTCTTGAGTCACGGCAGCCGTTGCGCTGGCCATTTCTGGGTATTTCACTTTTTCTGCCTCAGAAAGTTTTGCAAAGTCTTCTCCGGACAACAGAGCTTCGTAAGCGGATTGAGACCGTGCTTTGGCTTGTTCCACTTTTCCAGCATTTGGCTCTGTGTTTTCTTCTTTAAACTCCAGTTGAATTGTTTTTCCGACGCTTTTTTTGGCTTCATCGATGTTGGAAATTCCAGCTAGTTCCACAACCACGTGGTATTCATCCGCAATGTTGGAGGTGTAAATGTTTGGTTCGGCCACGCCAAGGCTGTCCACTCGACGGCGAATCACTTCTTTCACTCCTTCGATGATTTGACTTTGGTCGGCTTCGGCCACTCGGCTGAGGTCAATTTTATAATCCAACTGAGTTCCTCCTGCCAAATCCAATCCCAATTTGAGTGGAAGTTTGAAATCCACAACACTGAGGCCTCCGGCAATGAGGAGGATGAGTAAGACTTGGGCAATGAGCCTGGTCTTTTTGGAGAGAGACTTGAGCATGGTTTTTGGCTTAAAGGTCAATAAAAAACGCATAGATTATACGTTGAAACTCGTGTTTCTCAATACGTCCACACCCTCCTTGAGCTGGGCAAATTTCAAAAAGGTTGTCTAAACGCCCTATTTCGGTTCACGAGGCCAATTGTGCGTCCAACTCAAAGTCGTTTCCTTTGCCTTTGCGGCCGTAGTCGTCGCTGAGCTTGACCACGTCGTCCAAGTCAGCGGTGGAGACTTCTAGAATTTCACAATCCTCTAAAGCTTCGGCACGGTGGATGATTCCTGGATAAACGTCCAGTTTTTCTCCTGGATTGAGGATGATTTCTTTCAAGGAATCCTCGTGCTCTCCCATTAAAAAGCGGCATTTGCCTTTGAGCAAATACTGAGTTTCTACCTTTTTTTCATGGTACTGCAAAGAATAACGGTGGCCTTTGTTGATGTGTAAAATTTTGCCCGCGTACTCGGGCTGATGGGCGAACCAAATTTCTTTGCCCCAGGGCTTTGGAATGATTTGGAGGGGAGTTTGTGGTGGAGTCATGCCCAAATCATAGCAATCTCTACTGCGAATTGGAACGGTTTTTCTGCTGGTTCATTTTTTGCAGTTGGTTCATTTTTTGCAGTTCGATTTCCGTGCGGCGCATGAATTGATGAAAATCAGCTGCAATGGTGATCATGCCACAGCCAAAGAAAGCCACAACCCATGTGACTATTTTTTCATTGGGCGTTTCTTC
>CAYGAB010000039.1:1827-7825 GCA_964347725.1 uncultured Candidatus Peribacteria bacterium
CCAAAAGCCACCTCAAGAGTCTTGGCACGTAGTGGTTGAAACTTATTTCTTTTTCTAGATTTATTAATTCTTGATTTACCAAAGTAACCAAGCGTTTGCTGAAATTTGGCGAAGACGCTAATGCCTCCAGTTGAACTCGAATCGCATGCCGTGCCGTTGCCAATTCTTTCACATCTTTTCCGTTGAATACATCCTCTACCGCATAAAATCGCTTTCGAAATTCTAGGTCCGCAGGGTCATGCTCTTCATCTTCATCTTCATCGTCTCCTGGATCTTCTTCCATTCATTCTTCAGTTATTCATTTTCACCTATGGCCTGCAGCAAGTCCTTGATTTTGGAGCTGTCTTTCTTTGGGCAGATCAAGGTGCCTTGGGCGGTTTGAACCACGATGGAGTTGTGAATTCCCATGACCGCCAAAGGAGATAGCGTCTGATTGTAAACAAGATTCCCTGTTCCGTCAAGTATGGTGACTTTGCCTTTGGTGACGTTGTCCTGTGTGTTTTTTGCCAATTCTTCTTGAATGGAAGCCCATGTTCCAATGTCGCTCCAGCCGAGTTCAGCGGGAATGATTTTGACTTGGCTTGGATCAATTTTTTCCATGATTCCGTAGTCGATTGAAATTTTTTCACACAAGGGGTAGAGGTCTTCAATGGATCCTCCGGCTTGAATGGCTTTCAGTTGGGCGTGGGTCTTGGGCAGGTGCTCTTCAAAAGCTTTCAAAAGAGTGCTGACTTTCCAGACGTAAAAACCGGTGTTCCAGAGGTAATTTCCATCGGCTAGAAATTCTTTGGCTGTTTCTAGGTTTGGTTTTTCTTTGAAGGCTTCCAGTGGATGAATGGCAACGCCGTCAATTTCCTTGAGTTTTGGCCCAATTTTAACGTAGCCGAGGCCTGTGTTTGGAGTTTTTGCGAAGACTTCAATGATGGCAAAATAGTTTTCTTCTTTCACGAGGCTTTCGGCCACGGTGAGTTTTTTTTGAAATTCTTCCGGGTCTTGCACCAGGTGGTCGGCGTAGACCACGGACATGACCGCCTCTGGATCTGTTTTTGCAATGAAGGCGGCGGCCAATCCCAGGCAAGGGGCTGTGTCTCTGAGGCAAGGCTCTAAAATGAGATTATCGCTTGGCACTTGAGGCAGTTGTTTTTTGACCAATTCGGCGTATTCGGAGTTGGTGCTGATGTAGATGTTTGCTGATCCTGCCCAAGCCACACGATCGTAGGTTTCTTGCAGTAGAGTTTTTGTGCTCACCAAAGCTTGGAATTGTTTTGGACATTCTTCGGTGCTCATGGGCCAGAGACGAGTGCCGGCTCCGCCAGCTAAAATCACAATTTTCATCCGTTTAAAATCCAGTTAAGAATGAAGTCTCCCCAAACATAAGCGATCCCCGTTCCTATGACAAGAAAAGGGCCCAAGGCAATGGCGGTGTTTTTGGTGGCTTTGTTCTTCCAAATTAAAATCAGGCCGATCACGCTCCCGAGGATGTAGGAAATCATCAAGGCGGGGAGCATGAGTTTCCAGCCCAGAAAGAAGCCCATGAAAATTCCGATCAAAATGTCTCCACTGCCCAGCCATTTTCCTTTTGAAGCAAGGTACTGAATTCCAAAGAACGCAAGGCCGAGGGCGGCGCCCAAACCGGCGGTTTTCCAGTCGGAGAAGAAAAAAGACCATCCTGCTGCGTACAAAATCCCAGGAATCAGTACGAAGTCGTGAACTTCTTGATACAAGAAATCGTAGAAAAAAATGAACAAAAGCACGCCAGCAATTGGGACCAAGCTGAGCCAAATTGTCCAGTTTGGCTCGATTAAAGCGAGACCGAAAAGCAGGCAGGCACTGCTGATTTCTAAAATCCAATAGAAATTTGGGATCTTTTTTTTGCAGTGGCGACATTTCCCTTTGAGGACTAGAAAACTGAACAAAGGAATGAGGTCCAATGCGGAAAGTTGTTCTTTGCATTGAGGGCATTGGGAACGTCCCATTAAAATGCCTTTTTGATTTGCGTGTAGTCGTGAAATCAAGACACTCAAGAAGCTTCCAAGAATCAATCCAGCGACGAGACTGATTGGGGGCAGGATTGGCATTAAGTTGATTTGAGGAGTCGATTGTAGTTTTCAGCGGCCTCCATTTGAGTGGGGCTGTTTTTTTCTGCTAAATCGTAGGCTTTTTTGAATTCCCATTTTGCTCCATCTGTTTCTCCTTGAGCTTCACGCAAGTGGGCTGCGCTCAGATGAGCTTCCGCCGAGCGGGGGTCTTGGCTGAGGGCTATTTCCACGCTGATTTCTGCTTGGATTAAATCTTTTTGGCTCAAGAAAACTTGGCTCAACCAGACTTGAGGGGCGGCTTCTTCGGGGAAGCTGAGGGTGGCTTGGGTGGCCAAGTCAAAAGCCGATTTTTGATCTTTTACTTTTTGGAGTGCGATTTCAAAAGCTCGTTTGAAATTCTCCAAAGAAGGATCTTCCTGGGCTAAGACTTTTTTGTAAGATTCAAGGGCGTCCACGTATTTCCCAAGTGCGTCGTAGGATTCGGCGATTTTCTCAAAAACTTCTTTTTGAGGCTGAAAATTGTAGAGCAAAGCCAATTCTAAGGACCTGACGGCATCTTCGTATTCGTTTTGTTTTAGGTGAGCCATTCCCAAAAAGTAAAGGATTTCAGGTTTTGTGGAATCCAAGGATTTGGCTTGTTTGAGTGCGTCTTCTGCGTCTTGAAAGGCCTCCATTTTCAGGTTCGCGTAGCCGAGCATGATCCAGACGTCTCGGTAGTCGCTTTTTTCTTCTAAAATGCTTTTGCTGAGCAAGGCGGCCATTTCAAATTCTTCTGCATCGATCATTGATTTCACGAGCATGGCGTCCAAATACAGGGCGCCTCCTTCTGTTTCAGCATCAACCGCATTTTGCTCCATGAACATGGCTTTTGCTTCTTCTGTTTTTCCTTGGCGCATGAGTTCCAAGGCATTTGAATCTTTTTTGTTGGACGCTACTTTTGGCGTTTTTTTCTCGATAATTTGTTCGTTTTTTGGCTCAGTTTCACTTGCTCCAAGTAGATTGCTTTGACCCAATTCTTCTTTGAATTTAAAACCAAAAAAGAAAATCCCAGTGATCACAAAGGTACTCACAACAACGGCAATGGCTTGGGTGGAGGGCTTCATCTCAAAGATCTTAGTTGACTGGCCGCGCACAAGGCAAGGGCTAGGGCGTCGGCCGCGTCGTCTGGCTTTGGTGGAGAGCTTAAATTCATTTCCAAGCAGAGCATTTTTTGCATGGCCGCTTTGCTGGCGGTTCCGTCACCTGTTAAAGCAAGTTTTAGGGCGCTGGGAGTGAATTCTTTGTAGAGAATGCCGTGTTCTTCAATGGCCAAAAGAATCACGCCTCTAGCGTGTGCAACCTGAATTCCCGTGGTGATGTTTTTGGAAAAAAAGAGTTGCTCAACTGCCGCAATATTTGGCTGGTATTCTTTGATGAGCGAGGTCATGTCGCTGTGGATTTCTTTTAGGCGAGTGGCAAAACTCAGTTTTGCCGAGGTTTTTATGACCCCCACGTCCAAAAGCATTGGCTTTCCTTTGCCAATTTCTATGACGGCAAATCCAATCGTGGCCAGACCAGGATCCACTCCTAAAATACGCATGAGCTCAGTCTAAGCTTCGCTTTTTATTCCCACAAGGCGGACTCAGTGGCGTCGGCCACTTTTGCCAAAGTTTTTACGGCTTCGACTGGATATTTTCCCACGGCGGTTTCATTGGACAGCATGAATGCGTCGGCGTGGTCAAAGACGGCTTGCGCCGCGTCGCTGATTTCTGCTCGTGTTGGGATTGGATTGTCCACCATGGAATCTAGAATTTGAGTTGCCACGATCACGGGTTTTTCTAAGTGGTGGGCCAGTGTCAGCATGAATTTTTGTTCAATGGGAACTCGTTCTAGGGGTGTTTCAATTCCAAGGTCTCCACGGGCCACCATGATTCCATCAGAAGCACGAATGATTTCTTCAAGATTCAGCAAGGCTTTTTTTCGTTCAATTTTTGCGATGAGTTTGATGTGCGTGGCATTTCTTTTTGTGAGCAGTTGGCGCACTCGTTTTAAGTCTTTGGCGCTTTCAACAAAAGAGAGTGCAATGGCGTCGACTTTTAAAGATTTGATTGCGAATTCCAGGTCGGAGCGGTCTTTTTTGCTGAGGCTAGCGGAAGCGGGAAGTGTGACATTTGGCAGATTCACTCCTTTGTGACTTTGAAGCAATCCATCGTTTTTTATTGCAATTTCAATGAAAGGATCTTGGATTTTGATGATTTTGCTTTGGATCAATCCGTCTTCAATCAAAAGGTCGTCGCCGACTTTGGCGGATTTGAGAAGGGGAAGGTAGGGGAGTGGAATGGATTCGTCCGTTTGGATTTTGCGGCGAAGATGGAGCTTTAGCACCTGTCCTTTTTTGACTGTGATGGGAGCTTTTAAGTTTCCCAGTCTGATTTTTGGGCCTTGCAAATCCATCATGATGGAGGCTTTCAGCTTTGTGTTTTTGCAAGCCTTCCTCAGATTGGTGGCCAAATCCATCCATTGATCAGGAGTTCCGTGGGAGGCGTTGATTCGAGCGACGTTCAAGCCAGCCCTCAACAGGTCTTCCATGATGGAAATTTCTGCTGTGGCTGGCCCGAGCGTGGCAACAATTTGGGTGTGGCGCATCATTTGGCTTGAGTCTGTGCTTTTTTATTCTTCTCCTTTTTCCAGATTATGGCCAGGCCACTCAAGGTCATGAGCACCGCAGCTCCGCTGGCTAGGATGATCCAAGGAGATTGATCTTCTTTGATTTCACCTGTTGCAAAGGCCGTGGTTGCCACGTTGAAACCAAATTGTTTGGCTTCACTTTTTTCTAAAGTGTTCATGTCCACGGCAATCCATGTGACGGTGTGTTCGCCGTCTCCCAAGGCGGCCATGGGGCGGGCGATCACTTCCTGATTGGCATCGGCGATCAAGGTTTGTCCCAAGATCTTGCTTTGCCAAGTGACCAGCACCATTTGGTCTTTTTCTGCTTTAAGAACTAGGCTTGGGTCGCTGGTGAATTCTCCAGATGCCAAACTTTCTTCACTGGCGATTGGACTTGAGATTGCATCTGTTGCACTCACTTCAAGGGTCCAAGGGGTGCTGAAATCTTGCGCGTCTTTTTCTCCAGCACTGGCGATCAAGCTTAGATTTCCTGCTTCGACTGCTTTGCTTAGGACTAGGAACTTCCCAGCTTCGTCGCTTTGGCTTTCTCCTATTTCCTTCCAATCTGATTTGTCTTCTGAAAGTTTCCAGATTGTAATTGTTGTGTCTGGAGCGGCTCTTCCCAAAACCATGACTTGGCCAACTGGGATTTTTTCTTTGTCTTGGAAGTTGCTAACGTGAATTCCACTGACTTGAGCTTGGGTGTTGGCCCGTTTTGGGTTGCTTCCGTAAAACATGAGTTCGTCGGCGTCGGAAAGGCCGTCGTCGTCTGAGTCGCTGTCGAAAGGATCCATGTTTCTGCGCAATTCAAATTCATCGGACAAACCGTCTAAATCTGCGTCATGGCTTCCCAAAGCTTCTGTGATTCCGTTTCGGCTTGCGAATGCCGCGGCTTGTTTCTCGGACAATTTTGGAAGATCGTAGCTCAAAGGCTTTTTGTCTTCTTGGTCAGAAAGGCCATCGGAATCGCTGTCCCATTTGGAAGGATTGCTGCCTTTTTCGTAGAGTTCTATGAAGTCGTCCATTCCATCGGCATCGGAATCGCTTGAGAATGGGTCGCTGCCGAGCAAGACTTCCTCCGTGTCTTTGATTGAATCTCCGTCTGAATCGGCTTCTTCATTGAAACCTGCGCCCAATTTTAGGTCTAAGATTGAGCTGAGTAGGTCTGTGCTTAGGATTTCAGTGTCAAATGCGGCTGGATTGATTGGAGTCAAAACTTCTGCTTCGGCTTCCTCTTGTTCTTGAGTCGTTGTGGAAGCGATTGGAGTTGGAGCCACTGGTCCAATGAGGCTTGGCTCGCTGGTGCTGGTGGC
>CAYGAB010000040.1:0-7699 GCA_964347725.1 uncultured Candidatus Peribacteria bacterium
GAGTAGTCCACACGTTTACCGAGCAAGTTCTGGCGGAAACGTCCTTGCTTGCCCTTGAGCATGTCAGAAAGAGAACGGAGCTTGCGTTTGTCTCCAGAATTGAAGACGGTTTTTCCTTGGCGAGCGCTGTTGTTGATGAGCGTGTCCACGGCTTCTTGCAGCATGCGTTTTTCATTTCGGCAGATCACTTCAGGAGCACCAATCGCGATCAAACGTTTGAGACGGTTGTTACGGTTGATCACACGACGGTAGAGGTCATTCAAGTCGGAAGCGGCAAAACGTCCTCCGTCCAATTGAACCATGGGGCGCAAATCTGGAGGGATCACTGGAAGGATGGTCATGATCATCCATTCTGGTTTGATTTCCGCTTTGTCCAGAGATCCAAGCAACTTGAGCTGTTTCATCATTTTTGCTTTCTTTTGTCCTGTGGCTTTCACCATGTCTTCTTCAATCTTTTGGATTTCAGCGGGAACGTCCAAGTTTTTGATGATGTGACGAAGCGATTCCGCCCCCGTTCCAGCCTTGAAAACGTGTCCAAATTTCATGGACAAGTCACGGTAATCCAATTCGCTGAGCACCTTGCTCTTGGCGAGAGATTCCAAATCTTTTCTGGCTTGGTCAAAGGTTTGAGCCAATTCTTCTACTTTCATGGCTTGTTCTTTTTCAACTTCTTTTCGGTCTTCGGCGCCGGTTCCAATGCGGGCTTCGTACTCACGAAGCAATTCTTTTTTGAGTTGCTTGTATTCGTCTTCCAATTGATCGACAGCGGCTTTTTTGGCATCGTCGTCCACGTCTGTTACCACGTAAGCGGCAAAGTAGACGATTTGCTCAAGAGTTTTCACTGGCAAATTGAGCATGAGCCCAATTCGGCTCGGAGTGGAGCGGAGGAACCAAATGTGAGTGACAGGAACGGCCAATTCAATGTGGCCCATTCGAGTTCGTCGAACAATGGAGCGGGTGACTTCCACGCCACATTTTTCACAGATCACACCTTTGTAACGGATGCGCTTGTATTTTCCACAGGCACATTCCCAGTTTTTGGTGGGACCGAAGATGCGTTCACAGAATAGACCGTCGCGCTCAGGTTTTTGAGTGCGGTAATTGATCGTTTCCGGTTTTTTCACTTCGCCGTAGGACCAGGACATGATTTGTTCTGGGGAGGCCACGCTCACGGCAATGGCATCAAACAGCGTAGGTGCTTTTTTGGAATCCATCATAGGGGATTGGTAAAGGGTCAATTGGTAAAGAGTTTGCCCGCAAAGAGCACGAAGAGAACAACGTACAGAAGGCCTTCGTGGGCAAATATTTTTCGTTCAATGGCAGAGAAAGCCAGCAAACCAGTGGCAATGATCAACATGGGAAGGCCGAGTGTCAGGATTGATCCGTTCACGGTGAGTGCTCCAAATAAAGTGGGCACGGCCATCACCACGGTGGCATTGAAAATATTTGAACCGATGACTTCTCCCAAAGCTAAATCGTAATTCTTCTGGCGCGCGGCACTGATCGCCACTGCAATTTCAGGCAAAGAAGTGCCCAAAGCCACAATGGTAGCCGCCATGGCGGCCGGAGCGATGCGCAGAAGTTCAGATAGGTTCAGGAGGCTGTCAACGGTGAATTTTGAGCTAATCAAAAGCAAAATCAAGGCACCAACACAAATGAATAAATCTCGTCGGTCCATCTTCACCCAAGACCCAACTCGAGTAGAAACCGAAGCAAGAAGCGTGTCTTTTGCTCTGATGCTGGCCAGCATGGTGATGGCGTAGACTCCGAGCATTAAAAGGGCTTCTCCTCGGGTGAAAGTCCCGTCGTACAAAGTCACCACCAAAATGGCCGTGACGCTGAGCAACATGGGAAGTTCAAGTCGAACGAGGTCTTTTTTGAAAACGTAACTTCCAGCAAATAAGGCGGGAAGTCCTATCCCCAACAAAATATTCACGATGTTGGAACCCAATACGTTGGCTGAAACCACGCTTCCTGCATCTCTCAAGCTTGCAAAAATAGAAGTGAATAACTCAGGGGCAGAAGTGCCCATGGCCACTACCGTCACTCCCAGGATAAACTGAGGAATGCCCAAGGCACGGCCCACTCTTTGTGAGGAAAGAGTGAACCATTTGGCGCTTTGGCCCAAAAGGACTAGCGCCAGCACGAGGACAAAGATGTTTAGAATTAGGTCAGGCATTGGGCCTTGATTTCATTAGAGATTAAGCTTCTTCTTCCTCTTCATCAAACATTTTATCGGCATCGGGTTCTTCGATGAGGTCGATTCCTAGTTCGTCTAGCTCTTCTGCGTCTTCGGCATGGATCAAAGATTCCACGCTGTTTTCAATTTCTTCACCGTTGGCTGCCACGCTGCGTGGAGCTTCCACAATGACTTCGTCTTCTTCTTCCGCCACGTACTCTTCAGATTCATCAATGATTGGCTCGTCGGAAGTTTCAATCAGGTCAACATTGAGACAGAGCGATTGAAGTTCTTTGACCAAAACGTTGAAGGATTCTGGAGTGCGAGGTTTGCGGATGTGTTCGCCCTTGATGATGGATTCGTAAGCTTTGGCACGTCCGTAGACGTCATCGGACTTGATGGTGAGCATTTCTTGCAGAGAGTGAGAAGCACCGTAGGCTTCCAGAGCCCAGACTTCCATTTCTCCAAAACGCTGACCTCCTTTTTGAGCTTTTCCTCCGAGAGGCTGCTGGGTGACAAGAGAGTAAGGTCCGACGCTTCGAGCGTGGATCTTGTCTTCCACCAAGTGAGCCAGTTTCAAGATGTAAGCGATTCCGACGGTGGTCTTGTGGTCAAAGGCTTGACCAGATTTTCCATCGAAGAGCTGAATCTTTCCGTCCACGGGGAGTTCGGCTTCCGTGAGCATGTCTTTGATTTGTTCGGTGCTGATTCCGTTCAAGGCAGGAGTTGCAAAGTAGCATCCCATTGTTTGAGCGGCCCATCCGAGGTGAGTCTCCAGAATTTGTCCGATGTTCATACGGCTGGAAACCCCAAGCGGGTTGAGCACAATGTCCACTGGAGTTCCGTCTGGCATGTATGGCATGTCTTCTTTTGGAACGATGATGGAGATGACCCCTTTGTTCCCGTGGCGGCCAGCGACTTTGTCTCCCACTTGAATTTTGCGGGTTTGAGCCACGGACACACGGATCTGTTGGAGCACTCCGTTTTCGAGTTCGTCGCCTTCTTCACGAGAGAAGGTTTGTACTTTCACTACTTTTCCACCTTCTCCACCTGGAAGGCGAAGAGAAGTGTCTTTCACGTCACGAGCCTTGTCTCCAAAAATGGCTCTCAGCAGACGTTCTTCTGGAGTGAGTTCGGTTTCTCCTTTTGGAGTGATCTTGCCCACTAGAATGTCTCCTTCTCGAACAGAAGCCCCCACGCGGATGATTCCGTTTTCGTCGAGGTCTTTCAGGCGAGATTCACCCACATTTGGAATGTCTTGAGTGACCACTTCTTGCCCGAGCTTTGTGTCTCGAACGTCCATGGTGAAGTCTTCAATGTGGATGGAGCTGAAAATGTCGTTTTCTACCAGTCGGCTGGAAATGATAACGGCATCTTCAAAGTTGTAACCTTCCCAGGTCATGTAGGCCACCAATAGGTTTTGCCCAATGGCCAAGTCTCCGTGTTGAGTTGCGGCTCCATCGGCCAAGATGTCTCCTTTGCTCACTTTTTGACCAGCAACACAGTGAGGACGTTGGTGGAAACAAGTTCCCTGATTGGTTCGGCGGAACACGTCGAGTAGGTAGGTGGCTTTGCGTCCAGAAGCGTAGATCACTTCTATCTTGGATCCATCTGAACTAGAAACGGTTCCGTCTTCTTCAGCGAGGATCACTTGTCCCGTGTTGCGTGCGGCGGTGGCTTCCATTCCCGTTCCAATGAGTGGAGCGTGAGGTTTGAGGAGAGGCACAGCTTGACGTTGCATGTTGGAACCCATGGAGGCACGAGTGTTGTCGTCGTGTTCCAAGAAAGGAATCAAGGAAGTTGTCACAGAAATGATCTGTTGTGGGGAGACGTCGATGTGAGTCACTTCACGTTCGTGAACGCTCACGGGTTCTCCTTTTTCTCGAGCGGTGACACTGCCCACCATGAATTCTCCTTTCTCGTCGAGAGGAGTGTTGGCTTGGGCGTAAATCACTTCTTGTTCGTCTTCGGCATCGAAGTATTCAATCTTGTCTCCAAGGTAAGCTCGAACAGGAACTTCTTTGAGGCCTTTTACTTTGGCGAGATCAGCAGCGATGCTTGCCGTGATGGCCGTTCCTCCCTTAGCAAGAACTTTCTTGCCGTCGGAAATGTCTTCAGAAGCATGGTGTCCAACAGAAGCCTTTCCGTCGTTTTTCACACTGTGGTGAACTTCTCGGAGCGGGGTTTCAATGAATCCATATTTGTTGATTCGAGCGTGGCTGGCCAAATGCACCACAAGACCGATGTTTGGTCCTTCAGGAGTGGCGATCGGACAGATTCTTCCGTAGTGAGAGGGATGCACGTCACGAACGTCAAAAGACGCACGTTCACGAGACAAACCTCCTGGACCCATGGCAGAAAGACGACGCTTGTGCGCCAATTCGGCCAGAGGATTGGTTTGGTCCATGAACTGAGACAGCTGAGAGCTGGCAAAGAATTCACGGAGAGCCGCCGTGATCGGGCGGGAATTCACCAATTGAGTTGGCGTCACGGTGTCCAAGTCCATCACGGTCATACGGTCTTTGGCAATTCTTTCGGTTCGAAGAAGTCCCACACGGAACTTGTTTTGCACCAATTCACCCACCGGTCGAATGCGTCGGTTGGAAAGGTGATCAATGTCATCTGGGGAAGCTTCACGATTGTTGAGTCGCACGAGGTGCTTCAAAATCAAGGCGAAGTCGTCTTTTTGGAAGACGTGGTGTTCACGGTCGTTTGGAGTGTCTAGGTTGAAACGTCGGTTGATCTTGTAACGAGCCACAGGACCCATGTCGTATTTCTTGTAATCAAAGAACATGGACTCGATCAAATTCCGGGCGTTTTCTGGCGTGGCCAAGTCGCCGGGACGAATTTTTTTGTAGATGGCTTTGTAGGCCGCATCCACGGTTTTGGCCGTGTCTTTTTCAAGTGTCATCAAGATGTAGTCGTGGACTGGGTCGTTGATCACGTCTTTGAAAAGGTCTAGAATTTTTTTGTCGGTGTCGTATCCAAAAACACGGAGCAAAGAAGTGATGTAAATCTTACGTTTGCGGTCTATTTTGGCGGTGATGATTCCTTTTTTGTCGGTTTCAATTTCCAGCCAAGCCCCACGTTTTGGGATGATTTTGGCCATGTGCATTCCAGGAGCGGCTGGGTTTTTTGAGAAAAACACACCAGGGGAACGCACGATTTGAGAAACCACCACACGTTCGATTCCGTTCACAATGAAACTACCGCTTTGAGTCATGAGAGGGATTGGTCCAAGGAAAACGTCTTGTTCCTTGATTTCACCCGTTTCTTTGTTCACGAGTTGAACGTGGACTTTGAGAGGAGCTTCAAAAGAAAGATTCTTGTTTCGGCAGGTCACTGGGTCGTACTTGGTTTCACCCAAGGAATGTTCTCCAAAATGGAGTTCCAGCTTTCGTCCAGAAAAATCCGTGATGGGGGAGATTTCTTCCAAAAGTTCTTGAATCCCTTCTCGAACAAACCAGTCGTAGGAATTTGTCTGGATTTCGATAAGGTTTGGGAGGGGAGTTTTCCAGGTGTTGTTCGCAAAAGAGCGACGAACCACTGGCTTCACCGCCTCGGACGCATCAAAACCAGCCGCAGCAGGTGCAGCCTTCTTTGTGGTAGTTTTCGGCATAGGCAAGGCTATGAAAGTAAAGAAGTAAAAGCGGAAGCACGCCATACATGGCGCTCCCCACTCTCTTCTCTCAACGCAGTCAGAACCAGAGAGTTGTAACAACTGGTATTCTATGGATTTTTATCTGAATGTCAAATTTAAGCGTGGAAATGGCAAGATTGGCTTGACAGAAAGATGAAAAAGATGCAAATGAGGCTTTTTAAGAGTTTCCGAGCAATCGGACGTGAGATTCGTCTTTCACTACGGAGTAATACTTTCGATCTGCTGTCACAAAAATACTCTTATGACGTATCGCCAGCGCGTGGTAAGCGGTGTCGTAAAAAACAAGATTCGGGTTTTTTCCCATTAGGTTTAAAGCAATGGCAGCATCGTCCAGGCTCAATGCGACTTCTTTCAAGCCTAGCAGGCGTAAGTAAGACAAAGCCTCTAGCAGTAGGTGTGGCACTTTTCTCGAAAGAGTGTTGGCCACCTCGCTCATAAAATGAAAGGGCACCAAAATCTTGTGTTTGCCTTCTTGGATTTCCAGCAAGAGTTGTTGTGCCTTTTCAAAATCTTCTTCTTCGCCTAGAAACCATTTCAAGGCAACGCTGGCGTCCAAAACAATGTTTTTAGTCTCTTCCATGGTTTTTTGAAGCGATGATTTCTTCTGTTGATAAACGTAGTTTGTGTTTACTTCGAAATGACAGAATCCCTTCCACGGCCTTTTTGCGTTTGAAAGTTTCTAAAGCTGCTGCCAGAGCAGTGTTTACAAAATTGCTGCGTTCACCCGAAGGCACATAAACTTTGATGGATTCCATTAGGTGGTCATCAACCATAAAATTGACTTTTTGTCTTGAACGAAGAATTGAAATGCTGTGCATAAGGAAAATGATTACCCCAAAAGTTTACCCCATATTTCGACCTAATGCAATGGGTTCTTTTCAAGCAGGTCGAATCCTTGCGCTAAAAGACCCACCCGAAGGCAGGTCTTTCAAGCTACTTGGTGATTCTTACATTGACGTGGTCGTCTCTATCGAAACCCAGGTGATTCCAGAGGTATCTATCGTAATGGTTTCAGTGGCAGTGTTGTTTGTCTCGTCGGATTCGTCTATGTAATGAGTGGTTGCGTAGTCAGTTGAATGCGAAACGGTCAGCGTATAAGAGCCTGTGTCGTGTATTGCTTGAAGCAAGCTGATGGCCTTTGTGTCGTAGGGATTATTGTATGTGTACGTTTGTGTGAAAATCGCGGTATCGTTTGGAGCTAAAGATAGAGTTGTCAATTCTGCCTTTCCTGGATTTGCAATACTATAAGAAGAAGTCTGCATAAAATTACATGAATTGTAATTTCTGCCAGATGCGGTTGCTGTGCCTATGTTTTTAATTCCACATTGTGCATTCATCACAATGTCCATATCAACTACAGTTCCTGTCTCATCTACGAGTATTCTGCCACTCATTGAGGCCGAAGTGGCGCTGAGGTCAGGAATTAGGTCAGGCATGGGAGGTTCAAAGGTGACAGTTTCGGTCAAACAGTTGTTGCTCTCGTTGCGTTCTGTGACGAGTGAGGTAGCGTCCACACAAACCATCACTTCATAAGTACCATCCGCAAGAGAACCGTATTCAAGAGTTGAAGAAGCTCCGGCCGCAAAAAACGCTTTATCGCTGAGCGCGGTCCAGGCGTAGGTCTTGTTTGGGGTCGTTAGATCATCGATATAAACATAAGTTTGTCCTGCCGTGCCTGAAGTGACGCTTCCAGGTCCTGAATTTTTCACTACGATAGTGAGTACATCAGCTGTATTTGAGATGCTGTTAACTATGAGGTCTGGTTTCCCTTTTGGCGCAAGAGCGTCAAACCTTCCTTGAAGTGAGCCCCCGTCACTGTAGGCGTAAGTTCCTCCTGCGATGAGCAAGGTGAGAAGTGT
>CAYGAB010000041.1:0-7038 GCA_964347725.1 uncultured Candidatus Peribacteria bacterium
GTCCGAGCCCATAAAAAACTCTAAAATGACCTACTCCTACATGTTTCGCAACAGCAAAGAACTCCAGGAAATTTGTGCCAAACACGAAATTCCAATCTGGGAAGCCATGCTCCGTTACGAGATGCAAATGTCCAATAAAACAAAAAAAGAAGTCATGGAACTTTTGGCAGAACGCCTCAAGGTGGTTTTTGATGGAATTCAGGCATCCCTAGATAAGCCGGAAATGTCACCCAGCGGGATGGTGGGAAAGGCCACTCCACTTTTGGCCAAAGGTCTGAAAGATTTTGAGAACATTGCAGATGGCTTGATGCTGAATAAAACTGCCCTAATGGGAATGCTTGGAGCAACGGCAACGGGAGAGAACAACGCAAGAATGGGAGTTATTTTGGCTTTTCCTACGGCAGGTGCGGCGGGAGTTTTACCGGGAGTTCTTTTTGCCGCACAAGAAAAATTCAAGCTTTCGGATGAAAAACTACTTGAAATGATGCTCACGGCTTCAGCGATTGGAATTGTGATTGCGAATGCGGCCACCTTATCTGGAGCCGCCGGAGGCTGCCAAGCCGAGGTGGGCAGCGCGTCCGCGATGGCGGCGGCGGCGCTCACGGAAGTGCGCGACAAAAATCCGGAAACGGTTTTGCATGCCGCTGCACTCGCCCTGAAAAACATGATCGGGCTGGCCTGTGATCCCATTGGTGGACTGGTGGAAGTTCCCTGCATCAAACGAAATGCCATCGCCTCCGTGTTCAGCATGGCCGCTTCTGACATGGCGTGCCTAGGCGTTCAAAGTTTTGTGCCTTTTGATGAAGTGGTTCGGGCCATGCGTGAAGTGGGAGACCTCATGTCTCCTCGGATCAAAGAAACGGCACTGGCGGGCTTGGCCACCACACCCACTGGACTAGCCGTTTCCAAACGAATGGGACTCCTCACCATTGGATCTAACCCTTGTTCCAACTAATGAGCTTCAAAATCGCCGTGCTCGCTTCTGGAAATGGAAGTGATCTAGATGCCATTTACGAGGAAATCGACCAAGGTCATTTGCAAGACGTGGAAGTGAGCCTTGTTTTGAGCGATAAAATCGAATCCCCTGCTCTGGGAAAAGCAAAACAGAGGGGCATTCCTGCGCATTTTGTGGATCCAAAACTTTACAAAAACCGTGAAGATTTTGACAAAGCTCTCCTTGCTCTCCTCCAAGAAATCGGCCAGGTGGATTTGGTCTGCCTCATCGGCTACATGCGGATTTTAACGCCAAACTTCATTGAAGCCTACCGAGGACGAATCATCAATGTCCACCCTTCTTTGCTTCCCAAATTTGGAGGCATTGGCTGGTACGGAATGAAAGTTCACCAAGCCGTTTTATCCCACAAGGAAGCCTGGACAGGAATGACGATTCACTACGTCGATTTTGGTGTGGACAGTGGTCCCCATGTTTTGCAAAAAAAAATCCGCGTGGAAGCAGACGACACCCCTGAAACACTCAAAGAAAATGTTCAAAAACTGGAAAAAGAAGCCTACCCAGAAGCCATTAGAATCATTCAAGCCAAACAAAAGCACTCTCGCCAATTGGAAGAAAAATACGCTAACAATAAAACCACATGACCGCTGCTGCCTACAAAATTCGCCACAACCGTCCCGACTGCATTGGGTGCAACGCTTGCGCCAACATTGCTCCAGCTTTTTGGAAAATGAGCGACGAAGATGGCAAGTCTGATGTGATCGGCGCCAAAATGGGTGAGGACGAATGGGAAGAGCTGGACATAAGTGAAGAGGATTTCAAAACCAACATGGACGCGGCAGAAAGTTGCCCCGTGAACGTGATCCATCTCATTCAAATTGGAGACGGGAAGCAACTGATTTAGTCGCTCAATCGGCCAGGAACGAGCTGATGTCTCGCTTGGGTTTTTCTGTGCGGTGCACAAAGGTTTTTTCCAAACTGATTCGGGTGGGGTCTTCGTACAAGAGGCCAATGTAGATCGGCGCTTCGTCCATCTGAGCGACGGCACGAGCGTGAAGTAAATTGCGAGTGTCGTGGTCTTTTTTTGTGCGAATGTCTTGGATTCGGCTGGCGTACCAATCGTCCGTGGTCTCACGATTGTAAGTTGGGCAAGCCTGGAAAATGTCGATGAAGGCGAAACCTTGGTGACGCAAACCCAACTGAATCATCTCCGTCATGTGGTCGATCTCGCCGGAAAAAGTACGTGCCACAAAAGACGGCTTGAGGCTGAGCACCACGTCCACTGGATTGAGATTTGCGATTTGGACTCCTTCTTTGGCAGCCAGACGTTTCATGCCGGGACGCGTGCAACTGGAAGCTTGGCCCGTGGTGAGCCCATAGTTTTCATTGTTGTGGTGGAGAAAAAGAACGGGAATATTATTGCGAACCGCGTGCACCAAATGATTCACCCCTTCTCCAAAAGTAGCTCCGTCTCCGGCGGACGCAATGACTTTCATGCTTGGATTGGCCAAAGCGCAGCCCGCAGCCAGAGGCAAAACCCTGCCGTGGAGACCGTGAATGGTGTAGGCCTCCATTTTATCGGAGCCGTTTCCATTGCAACCAACGTCAAAACAAAGCATGACATCTTGCACTCCCAAGCCTTCCAAAGTGAGGGCTCGTTTGAGCGCATTTTGAATTCCATAGTTGCCGCAGTTGCTGCACCACGTGATTTTCTTTGGCGTTTCCCAAGCCATGTAAGCTTGAGCTTTGTCATTGAGCTGATTGAGAAAATTTAGATTCATAGAGCTTGGTGAACGTGATTCAAAACGTCTTCCACAAAGAAAGGTCGTCCGTTGTATTTTAAAAGTTTAGCGGCGAAATCTCGGCGCAGCGCTGACTCCACCATGGCGCCGAGCTGACCTTGATGATTGCCTTCAATCAAATGGACCTGCCTGTTCTCATCAAAAAATGCTTTGAGGCGATCCGTTTTCAGAGGGAAAAGATAAGAGAAATGCAGATAATTGACCTCAATGCCTTGCTCGGCGAGGATTTTTATCGCGTCCAGCATTGCCGATTTTGAGCTTCCCCAACCCACAAAAGAAATCTGCGCCGAGGCTTCCCCAAAAACTTCTGGTTCGGGCAATGCCGCTTCAATGAGTTTGAGTTTTTTCATTCGTTTTTCCATCATGGCTTGGCACATTTCCGCTTCTTCCGTGAGAGATCCGTCTTCGCCGTGCTCGTCACCATTGGCGAAATAATAATGAGGATTTGACCCAGGAATCCACCGTTTGGACAAACCAGATTCCGTGAGAGCATAGCGCTCAGAACCAGATTTTATTTCACTGGGATCGGTGAACCCACGTTGAATTGGAATTTTATTTTGCTCGAAAGATTCCGTGCTCAAAATGCTCTCCGCAATGACTTTTTCTGTCAGCAAGATCACGGGCGTTTGATGGACTTCTGCCAGGTTGAAAGCGTGTTGAATCAAGTCAAAAGCATCGCTTGGGTCGCTCACGGCCATCACGACTTTTGCGAATTCTCCGTGCGCTGCGTGAACCGCTAAATTCAAGTCCGCCTGAGCTGTCCAAGTTGGCAGCCCAGTTCCTGGACCTGGCCTTTGTGCAATGATCACCACCAAAGGCGTTTCTGTGATTCCTGCCAAAGACACCGATTCTGTCATCAAATCAAAGCCGCCTCCAGAAGTGGCCACCAAAGTTCTCGCTCCCATGTGCATGGATCCAATGGCCATGTTCGCAACGCTGATTTCATCCTCCACTTGTTTGACCAGCATCCCCGTTTCTGGAGCCCAATCTGAAAGATGAGTCAAAATGGTGCTGGATGGGCTCATTGGATACGCGTAATAAATCTGACATTCTCCGTGCACCGCCCCCAAGGCCAAGGCTTTGTTGCCGTCCATCAACATTTTTGGGGCTGATTTTTTTGGCAACTCCAAACTGAGGCCGACTTCCATTTGTTCGTAAGCGGTGCGCAAACACTTCAAATCAATTGCCAAAAGTTTTGGCTTGTCCGCAAATTGACGGATCATTTCTTTTTCGATCACTTCGTAAGGCAAATCCAAATATTTCCAGATCATCCCGATCAAAACCACGTTGCTCATCAGCACGCTGCCTCCCACCGATTCCGCAATTTCCCGTCCGCGCAAAGAAAAAATCTGGACGTGATTGGCGTCCATGCTTTGCAAAAACGATTTGAGTCCTTCTTCGCGATCGTAGGCGTGCAGGAGCACTCCACCCTCTTTCAAATCCTTCAAATAAAATCGAAAAGCGGATTTATCGATCGCCAAAAGCAAGTCCACTTCTCGACTCAGCGCGTGGATTTTTTGAGTAGAAATATTGAGGGTGTAGCAGGAGTGTCCGCCTTTGATGAGAGACGGATACTCCCGATCTGCCACCGTGTAAAATCCCATGTCCTTGAACGCATGGATGAGGATGTCTCCCGTGCTCAAGAGTCCGGCTCCAGATTCTGCCGCGATTTTGATGCGAAAACGATTCATGATTTCAGGTGGTCAAGCAATTGATTTGCCCACAAAACCACACGGGTTTCGAGCTGGGGAATGGGTGAACGCGCGATCATGAGCGGGGCCAACAAAGATTTTGCCCCACGTGACTCCATGAATTCCGTGAGTATTTTTGCGGACTCGATGAAATAATCTTCGTCGTATTTCATGTCTCCTAGGCCAACCACTGCAAAGGATTGATCTGTAAAATCGAGGTCTTTCACTTGAGCCAAACAACGATCCATGTACTGCTCCAAAATTCCATGGCCGTAAGTTGGGCTGGCCAAAATCAACAGATCTGCGCCCAAGAAATCTTCCGGCTGAGTGGATTTTGCCTTGTGCAGCTCCACCGAATGATTCGCCGTCTCCAAGATTTCGGCCACTTTTTGGCAAACCAATTCCGTGTTTCCACCTGATGTGCCGTAGATGATTTTGACTTTTGCCACAGGTTTAGCTTTAATCAATGCATTCTTATTCTAGCATTTATGCCACAAATTACGAACAAAAGTACAGGTCAGACTGCCCAGTGCGCAGCTGGTGCCAGTTTCCATGAAGTCGCCGAAAATGAAGGTCTCGGAATTCCATTTGGATGCTCCAGCGGTATTTGCTGCACCTGTTTCATTCAGATCAAGAGTGGAAAAGAAAATCTGAGCCCGATTGAAGACCAGGAACTCTTCACGCTGGAGGCTCGCGGCAGTGAAACCGATGGATCCGTGCGTCTGGCTTGCCAATGCCAAGTGAATGGGGATTTGGAATTTGAAACCTAGTTTTTTGTTCAGCTTGCTTCATCAAAAGACCCCCGCCGAGGCGAGGGCCTTTTTTTCTGTATTATTTTTCCTCTGACCTAAAGCTGGTAGAGCTTCACGGCCATTTTAGACATTTCGGCACGAGTCACGTCTGCTTCAGGAGCAAAAGTGCTTTCATCCATTCCACTGACCACCCCATTTGTGTAGGCGTAGTTGATGAAACTGGCGTACCAAGCGGTCTGATCCACATCGGCGAAAGGTGCCAATGCGACTTCATAACTCATTTGTCCTGAGGCTCCCAGCAAAATCTTGAGCGCTTCTGCTCGATTCACTGGTGCATCTGGAAGGAAAGTTCCATCTTCGTACCCTCCGATGATTCCCGCCGTTTGAGCCGTGGCCACGTAGCTTGAGTACCAAGCGTCGGCAGAAACGTCTGTGAAGGTGGAAACCGATTCAGGGTTCACTTCGTACCCGAAAGTGAGAAGTGCAATCTTCACCAACTCAGCTCGAGTCAGACTTTCATCTGGAGCAAAGCTGTCTTCAGATCGTCCTGTTACCACACCCATGTCGTAAAGGGTTTGGATGTAATCCATAGACCAGTGTCCAGCTGTGTCCGTGAAGGGGCCCGCCATCGCCACGTCCGATTCTGTTGTCGTGTCTTCAGAATCTGTTGTTGTAGCAACTTCCTGTTGCTCCACTTCCTCAACTTCAGCTCCTGGGATTTCTCCTTCCACCACCACGAAGGTGGTCAAATGGCTGACTTGAAAACTCAATGTTGTTCCATCTTCACTCACCTCAGCTCCAGTCAATTGAACGTAGGCTCCGGTGGTTTCATTGTAGTAGTAAACATTGAGACCATCGATAACAACACTTGGAAGAGGCATGCTCAAGGTGATGTTGTTGTCAAAATGCACTTCCGTTGCTTCCGTTTCAACGGTGAGTCCCACCTGGAAGACAGCTTCCGTTGGCAATTCAAGCGGAAGATCGGATTCACTGATGCGTTCAGGAACTCCAATGTCGCCACCATAAGAACGTCCACTTTGGTTCGTGACTGCGGTGTCTTTTGGAATGCTGAGTTCAGCTCCAAAGCTTTCATTGGAAATCACTGTGGGACGAACGATCATTCCATCAGAAGGCAAGTTCACCGTGTCCGTGAAGGTTTGAGTCCGATCTGAAGGAGTGGTTGAGACTTCTGATGAAGAGGAACTTGATCCTCCGCTAGACCCACCGCTGCTACCGCCACTACTACCTCCTCCACCCGTGCTGGTCGTGGTGGTGCTAGTGGTTCCCAATGTCACGCTATAGGTGCCTTGAGCGGTTGTGGCAAGAGTTCTATCTGTTGAGTTTGCCGTTGTGGAGGAATATCCAGTTCGTGAGACTGCAACATCAGCGGCTACACCATCACTAGCCAATGGGGTTGCACAGTAGTAATCAGCTGAGCTTTCTGTACAGCTTGTTCCACCCACTGTCACGGTTGCTCCAGTGATCTTGGTGGTATCCGTTTGAATCACAGTGACCTTATGAGCAAAATCTAAACCATTTGTGGTTGTCATCACCACGGCAGACTGTGCGGTTGCTGCTGCAGCCCGATTTGCTCCCAAGTTCACCGTTGCACTCACGTACCCATCTTTGGAAACATCAAATCCATCTGTTGAGTCCAAAGTATTGTCGTCTGCCAATGGCACCGCACAATACGCAAGGTTGCTTGAAATCGTACAAGCAGTATTGCTTGCTCCTGCTGCCACTGTTGAAGATGTCAAAGCGGTTCCAAGTTCATCCACTACCGTGATCTTATGGCTAAAGTCGAGTCCGTTCGTCGTCGTCATCGTCACCAACTGCTGAGC
>CAYGAB010000041.1:7048-7679 GCA_964347725.1 uncultured Candidatus Peribacteria bacterium
GTGGCTGCAGCACGATTCGCTGCCAAATCAACAGATGCCGTCACATAACCATCCTTCACCACCACGAATCCACTTGTTAGCGTTTCATCCTCAGCGAGTGGAACAGGGCAATAAACACTGCTTGATGAAACCGTACACGCTGTACTGGATGATCCAGCGGTAGCAGATGTCGGAGTCAAAGCCGTTCCCAGCTCATCCTTCACCACGATTTTGTGGCTGAAGTCCAGCCCGTTCGTCGTTGTCATCGTCACTGCGGATTGTGCCGTTGTGGCTGCGGCTCGGTTCGCTCCCAAGTTAACCGTAGCACTCACGTATCCATCTTTTGAAACATCAAATCCATCCGTTGAATCTAGAGTGTTGTCGTCTGCGAGTGGCACTGCACAGTACGCAACATTGCTTGAAATGGTACAAGACGTATTGCTGGCTCCTGCTGCCACCGTTGCGGAAGTCAATGCCGTGTCAAGCTCGTCCACCACTGTGATCTTGTGTGCAAAGTCCAACCCATCGGTCGTGGTCATCGTTACCAATTGCTGAGCCGTTGTGGCTGCAGCTCGTCCTCCTGCCAAGTTCGGCACCGCTGTAACGTATCCATCCTTCGCCACTGAGTAGGCTGTCGTGCTGTCTTGTACGT
>CAYGAB010000042.1:0-7447 GCA_964347725.1 uncultured Candidatus Peribacteria bacterium
GTCGGGGCGTTCGAGCCCTTCTTTAAGCAGAGGCAAAAGAGAACCTCCTCCACACAAATACAGAGTGGCGGGCAATTGCTCCATTTGCAATTCCTGAAGACTATAAAAAATTCCAGACAGCCAAATGTCCACGTCAGGGGCGAGTGCCTTGCTCACAATGTTGGTCGACTGCTGTTCAAGTTGTTGTTCTGAAAACGCAATTTTCACCTCCTCAGCTTCTTCGTGGGAAATGTTCAAGGCGGTGGCGAGCCGTTTGGTGAAGGCTTTGCCGCCCAAATGAAACATTTTGGTCCCAATCACAGATCCATCCACCACCACCGTGATGTCCGTGGTGCCTCCTCCAATGTCAATAAAAACTCCACTGTAGCCTTGAAGTTCTGTTCCTCCGAGCAGTCTGCCCAAGGCGTAAGGTTCCGCCATGATGGACAGCAACTCCTTGTTCAGTTCCGCACAAATCGTTTGAAGTGCACCAAAATGGATCAAAGGCGAGAAAGCGTTGAACAAACTCATGGTCAATTCTCTTCCTTGGAATCCTATTGGGTTTGAAACCTTGTACCCGTCAATTCGGGTGTCCACAATGGCGGCGTAGACCAATTTCACGTCGATTTCATTGTGTCCGGTTTCGTAGGCCAAGTCGCTGCGCACTTTTTCAAAAGCCTTCCATTGAACCTTGTGGATGATGTTTTTCAGTTCTTCCTGATGGATTTTGGCGCCCGTGTCTCGCCGTTTGTAGTGCACGGTGGAGGTCGCTCCCTTCACCAGTTCTCCCGCGACACCTAAAATGAGCTTGGTGGGGGAAATTCCCGCTTGAGCTTCGGCTTCTTTCATCGCCTCGTTGCAGCGTTCAATGACTCCAGCAATGTCCGTGATGCTGCCACTTTCCATTTCGCCCCAGGTTTGTCTTCGCTTGGCGCTGCCCAAAATTTCCACCTCGTTTTCTCGGACATGACCCACCAGAGCCTTCACATACTCCGTTCCTATGTCTAGGACGGTGAAGACCCGTTCGCGTTTAAGACCAGTGATGCCTTTCCATCCAAACATGCCGTTAATCTAACAGATTGCATCAAAACTGCAAATATGGAATGATGGCCACGAATTTAAAATCCTCAACAGATATGCAACTCTCTTCTCAAGACAGTTTAGCCTCTCAGGCATCCGCTTCTTTCATGAGCAAGACATTTTCCTTCTTTGGGCTGGCCATTTTGGTGAGCGCACTCGGGGTTTACACAGGGTTCAATTTCCTGCTCAATGCATTTTTGGTGACGCCAGGCCTCATGATGGGAATCTTTATTGCAGAAATAATCTTGATTTTCAGTTCAGGATGGTGGAGCAAAAAAGAGCCTCTGGGCTACTTTCTATTCAGTTTATTTGCCTTCCTCAGTGGGTTGACACTCGTCCCCCTTCTCCTCAATGTTGCGGCAGAATTCGGAAGTTTTGATTTGATTTATCGAGCTTTGTTTGCCACAACCGCCATGTTTTTTGGAATGGGAGTCATTGGTTATAAAATGGAAAAACCCATCCTTGGTTTGTCGGGCTTCCTGACGATGGCGCTCATCGGAATGTTGATCACGGGTCTTTTGGGAATTTTCTTTCCGTGGGGAAACACAGGAGAAATGCTCTACAGCGGATTTGGAATTGTTTTGTTTGCGGCCTACGCCATGGTGGACGTTCAGCGTTTGAAAATGTCTCAACAGGGCAGTCCCATGATGGCCGCCATGAACCTCTACCTAGACATAGTGAATCTATTTATTTTCGTCCTACGATTTTTATCCGCTCGTTCTCGTGATTAAGATTCATAAACTCTTCAATTCGCCCCACGGCACAGTGGAAAGCATTGAATTGCTGTTCCAGCCCGACTCATTGCCAGATTATGATTTGCTGGAGCCTGTTGCTTTTAGTGGTCAGCTCATGAGGATGGAAGACGGGATTGTGTTCAGCTTAAAAACGCTTTCCACAACCCTGGCTTCACTCTGTGTTTCTTGCGGGAAGCCCTTAAAACTCAAGATCACTTCTGAAGGTTCGGATTGGTTTTTCCACCAAGACAAGCCTTTGAATCCTGACCCAGCGGACGACGGCTTCATGATCGATTCCAAGCACTACACCATTGACCTTCTTGAGCCGGTTCGCCAAGAAATACTTCTCAACACACCCGATTTTCCTCGCTGCAAAAAAAGCTGCCGACAGATTGAAATTCCCGATGCCGTGGAAGAAAAAGGCGTGAAAGCTTTCCAAAACTTGACGGATCTTGTAAACAGCGCTAAAGTCCAAAAGTAAGAACAAATTCTATGGCTTCTCGCAGCAACATTATTGTCAGCCTCCTACTAATTAACTTGGATTCCTAGCCGGGCGCTGTTGCAAATACTGAAAAACCTACAGCCTGGCTAAACGCCAGGTTTTTTTGTTTCTTACGCGTTTTTATTCTTTAACTCTTGCGAACATCCTTCCCGGTCGAAAATCGATGCAAGTCAGAGTCAGGGAAACATTAATTTATTTTAACCCAACACATTATGGTTTCAGAACGATTGTTAGGAGGCACAGAAGTTGCAGCAGATGCAGCATATGTCAGTCCAGACGATGCAGAAAAAGACAGGGAGCACGCACTTCTTATGTGGCAGGCAGAAAGGGGTTGTGATGCTGCTGCGTCAGCTCCTGCAGAATTTTCTGGTTATAGGACTCATCCCGATATGCCTTTGTCTGCTGCAGAAGTTAAAGCTAAAGCAGAAAGAGCCCTTGCCAGGGTAGCCCTTGCCAATGCAGCTCTTGTAAATGAAGTCCTCGCAGCCTAACCCATCTTTCATGTCGATTCAGACCTCATCCACCTCTTCAGTTTTGCCAGGGGACACACTCCTCAGCGGAACTGGAGGGGCAGGGGTGAGCCAAGGATCACAATTTCTATTGCATTTTCTCTGAGATCCATTAAAATCCCTAAGCACATTTCCTAGAATAATCTCATGGCAAAACATTCAGTTCCCAAGAAAAAGACCTCAAAAGCTCGAACCAGTCGACGTTTTAAGTCTTTTCAAAATCAAGCTCGGATTCGTTTGAGCAATGATTTGAAGCTTCAAGCTTGTCCTGCTTGCCAATCCATGATGAAAGCTCATCACGCTTGTCCAGTGTGTGAAGCGTACCGTGGAAATGCCATGCGACCAGAGGTGGAAGTGTCGTCTGAACCTGTTTCAGCGCCGACCACCATCAAGGCGGATTAGTTCAATTGACCTTTACTATTTTTGATCATGGCTTCAGAACGCCATCTCCTTAGAGGACTCGTGATGCAAACTGTGTTTGCGTGGGAGTTTCGTGGCGGTGATCCTGAGGCTATTTTTAATTACAATGTGGTGAATGCGGGAGCTGTGGGAAAAGACATGTCTTTTGCGCTGAAGTTGCTGAACAATGTTTTGTTGCACAGGCCAGCCATTAAGCAGCTCATTGAGGAATTTGCTCCTGAATGGGGTTTTGACAAAATCGCTCCTGTGGATCGGGCCATTTTGGAGATTGGAATTTGTGAACTCAAGTTCGATTCGAAAATCCCAGATTTGGTTGCGATCAACGAAGCCATTGAATTGGCCAAAGATTTTGGAGGAGAAAGCTCTTCTAAATTTGTGAATGGTGTATTAAGCTCTTTGTACGACAGCATCAAAGCCTCAACACCCACTTCTCATGACTCTTGATTTTCAAGCCAAACTCAAAGATTTGCAAACCAAGCTGGAAGTGGAATTTAAAGATTTAAACCTGTTGCATCTGGCTTTTGTCCACAAGTCCGTGGTGAATGAAAGCAACGACATCAAGGAGTCCAACGAACGTTTGGAATTTTTGGGCGATGCAGTTTTGGAGTTGGTGGTCACGGATTATCTGTTCAGGCAGTATCCAGACGAACCGGAAGGAGACCTGACCAATTGGCGCAGTGCTTTGGTGAAGGGTAAGAATTTGGCGGAAGTGGCGCGGAAGCTTGGCTTGGGGACTTGCCTCTTGCTCAGCCGGGGTGAGGAATTGTCTGGTGGGCGAGAAAAAGATTACATTTTAGCAAACACGATGGAGGCTTTCATTGGAGCCATGTATTTGGACAAAGGTTATGAAGAAGCTTCTCAGTTTGTGATGCGACACATTGTTGTTTTGCTCCAGGAAATCATTGAACAAGGTTTGCACATTGATGCTAAATCGCACATCCAAGAGTTGGCACAAGAAAAACTCAACGTCACGCCTCGTTATGAATTGATGGAGGAATCCGGGCCAGACCATCAAAAGCTTTTCATCATGGGAATTTATTTCAAAAAAGAATTGCAAGGAAAAGGAGGCGGTTCTTCAAAGCAAGAAGCCGAACAAGCTGCCGCGCGTGAGGCTCTCAAAAGTTTGGGTTGGAACAAATTGCATTGAAATCTGAACGATCAGTACTGACGAGGAACAACAACTTCCACTCCTCGAGAGGTTAGTTTTGCGATTCCGAGAGGAAAGCCTTCGTATTTTGCCAAAAACAAACCTTCTTGACCGCTAGAATTTGGGATGGGCTGCCGTTCAAACATGCGTTCCAATTCTTCACGAGACAATTCATAGACGTGATTTTTGGCTTGCATGCCGAGCCAAAGTGCACCCGCGTGCGTGGGCCTGAATTCGTGGGAATAGACTTTCAGCATGGGAAAAGCCAAAGAATGGAAGGCAGGAATTTCAATCTTGCTCAGTTCCTCGCTCATGAAAAAAAGATGCTCGTCTCTTAAAATGGCGGGCAACTCTGGCAAATGAACTCCAAAATGATCCAGCGTGTACTGCCGATGAGCTTGCAAAGCCTTGGGGCGCAAAGTTTGTAGCGTGTGCATTTTTCGATCTGGAGTGGGCAAAAGTCCCAAGCTTTCTGTTTTGGTGATCGCGATGCAGAAAAAACCTTTGGTCCCAGTTTTGTGAGGCCAGAAACGAACTCCCTTCAACTCGCCAATTTGTTCGGGAGTTCCAGGATGAGCAATGGATTCTATCTTGGCCTGAGGGTATTTTTCCAGCAATTTCTCAACGACTTCGTCGTCTTCTATCCCATTGAGAGTGCAGGTGGAATAAACCAAACGGCCACCAGGTTTCAGCATTTGAAAAGCATTGCAGATGAGACGATACTGATCTTTGGAGTAACGTTTTACAGACTTCAAATTCCAAGGGATTTTTTTCCCAGGCAGGCTCGCCATCAAGCCTTCTCCACTGCAGGAAGGGTCGAGCAAAACTCGGTCAAAAAATTCACCGTACCATTGAGCCAACTTGTAGGGGTCCAAACGGCTCACCACGGTGTTAAAAACGCCCAGCCTCTCCAGGTTGGAATGCACGGCTTTGAGTCGGCGGGTGTCCATGTCATTTGCCAACAAGAATCCAGTGTTTTGCATTTTTTGAGCGATGTGCGTTGTCTTGCCTCCGGGAGCAGAGGTCAGATCCACAATGTGTTCTCCAGGCTGAGGATCCAGCAATTCCACCGCAAACATGGACGCGCTGTCTTGAGGATAAGTGAATCCTGCGTGGTAGGGGAGTTTGAGCGCCAAAGGCTGGCCTTCACCAGAAATTTCAATGCCTTCTGGGGAGAATTTTGAGTCAAAAACCTCGTAGCCTTGGCGATTGAGCCATTGGGTCAGATCGGCTTTGTTGGTTCTCAGTGTATTGACTCGAAGGCTACGTCGGCTGCGGATTGCAAGTGAGCTAAAAAATTGTTCAGCCTCATCTTCTCCAATCAATGTTTTGAAGTATTCCTGGAACTCATTCATAAGATTAGCCTACCAGAATTTGACGAAGAGTAAATAAAGACTATAATTGCTTCAATATCTAAATCCGTCCATGGCCATTCGACTCATCATCACTGGAGGAACCATCGACAAAGAATACGATGAGATAAAAGAAATGTTTGCTTTTAAAGAAAGCCACCTTTCTCAGTTTTTGAAGCAGGCACGAATCCAGGTTGATGTGGTGCCAGAAGTTTTGATGTTGATCGACAGTTTGGACATGCGGGACGAGCACCGTGAAAAAATCCTAAAAGCTTGTCAGGATTCTCCAGAAGACAAGATCATCATTGTGCATGGGACAGGAACCATGACGGTGACGGCGGAGTTTGTGATGGATAAACTCAAAGACAAAACGGTGGTGTTCACAGGAGCCATGGTTCCGGGAGTCGTCAGCAACACAGATGCTTTTTTCAATCTTGGCACGGCTTTTGCTTTTGTCCAAAGTTTACCAAAAGGCGTTTACCTTGCCATCAACGGGCGGAAATTTGAGGCAGGGAAAGTGATGAAAAATACCGTCACAGGTTGCTTTGAAGAGCTCCTTTGAGTGTTTCTAGGCAGAGGGAAACGCACTTGATGCGGGCTGGCCCGAGTTGAGGAATTTCCAGAAATCCAAGGAGGTCTTCTTTTTCGAGAATCTCCACGTCGCTCACTTTTGTTCCACGGATTTCTTCCGTCAAGACAGAGGCAGAGGCAAGGCTGATGGCGCAACCTTCTCCTTCCCAGCTGGCCTCTTTCACGATTCCATTTTCGATTTGCAAATAAATGCGCACGTGATCTCCGCAAGTTAAATTCACTCCCGAATGCGTGTGTGTGGCCTTTTCAATCGCTCGTCGATTCAAAGGGTGTTTGGCCAGATCCAGGATTTGTTCGGTGTAGAGGTCCATTATTGAAAACGGTGATGGATTTTTTTCAGCGCTTCACAGGCCGCGTCAATGTCTTCTGGGGAATTGTAGATTCCAAAACTGAGACGAGTGGTGGCGCTCACATTCAAGAATTTCATGAGAGGCATTGCGCAGTGGTGTCCAGCTCGAACCGCAATGTCTTGCGATCCCAAAATAGACGCAATGTCGTGAGGGTGAACACCGTCCATGGTGAGGGACAAAACTCCTCGTTGTCTTTCCACATTTGCAGGCCCCAAAATTCTCACAAAGGGGAGTTCTTTCAGTTTCAGCAGGCCGTGATCCATGAGCTGAAGGTCGTGCCTGAGAATCGTGTCCCAGCCAATCTCGCTCACCCAATCCAAAGCGGCCGCCAATCCAATGGCCTCCGCGATGGGAGGAGTTCCTGCCTCCAGTCGCCAAGGAAAATCATTCCAAGTGCTGTGGGTGGTCTGAACTTCGCGAATCATCTGTCCGCCAAATTGCATGGGGGTCATTTCTTGCATCACGTCTTTTTTTACGTACAAGACTCCAACTCCGGTTGGGCCGTAGATTTTGTGTCCGGAAAAAGCCAAGAAATCGATTCCCATTTTTTCCACATTGAGCGGAAAATGAGCCACGTGTTGCGCGGCATCCAAACAAACTTTCACGCCATGAGTTTTCGCAAGATCCACCATGCTTTGAATGTCGGTGATTGTGCCGAGGGTGTTGGAAAGTGGACTGAACGTGATCAATTTGGTCTTTGCATTCAAAAGCGATTCCAGCGCTATCAAATCCCATTCGCCGCTGTCCGTGAGCGGGCAAAAAACCAGCTTGGCTCCGCTGCGC
>CAYGAB010000043.1:0-7253 GCA_964347725.1 uncultured Candidatus Peribacteria bacterium
ATCAAGCGTTTGATGATTTCCACTCGAAATAGAGTTTTCCAGTAGAGCGCAACCACGGCTAAAATGGCTCCCAGCTGGATGATGATTTCAAAACTTTTCAGGTAGTCGTTTTGGTCTAGGCCCAGCAGACGGCTGGTCATGACGAGGTGAGCGGTGGATGAGATTGGTAAAAATTCGGTGAAACCTTCAACAATTCCCAAAATAATGCTGTGGAGGAGGGTCATGTTTCCAGTTTAGCTCAGCTGAGGCAGAGTTCACAAACACTCTTTTTGTTTGTTTCGAATAGAGACAAAAGGTTTCCTGCGATGGTGTCGATGAGTTCTTTGGTTTTGCCTACGTTTTCGCTTTTTTCTTGATTCCAATCTATTCCTGGATTGCTGTTGCCTTCCATTAGGTAGATTTCTTTGTTTTTTGTGCTCACGAAGTCCAAGGCAAAGAGGCGGTTTTTGAGCGGGATTTTTTTACTCAAAAAAAGGATGATTTTTTTCGAAAGTATTTCCACGTCGTTTGGCACTTCTTGGACTTTTTTGTAAATCAAATCGCCGCCTTGGTGTTCGTTGCATCTGAAATCATTTTTTTTAGCGACGCGCACGTAGGCTTGTTTCACTCCTTCTCCGCTGAAAATGAGGCGTAGATCGATCATGTCGTTTTTGTTGCCAAAATTAAACCCTCCGCGAAAATCCATGAAGGGTTGAAGCACGTAATCGATGTTTTTTTTCTTTTTCTCGTCTCTCAAACAGTGCTTTTGAATGTCCTCAAAGCTGTTGTCGGAAAGGTTGATTTTGTGGATTCCGTAGCCGCCGGCTCCCGAACGGTCCTTCAAAACGTATTTTTCATTCTTGATTTGGATGAGTCCATCGCTCAAGAGGATTTTTAGTTTTTTTGCGGCGGCGAGCAATCCCATTTCTGACATTTCTTTGACCTGAACGGTGGGGATGCAGTACTGAGCTAGCTCTGTGTAGGTCAGCAATTTGTCCCCAAACATTTTGACAAGGAAGGGGCTATTGAAGGTTTGCACGCAGGTGCAGGAGGTGAGTTCTTGATAGCTCAATTTGTCTTTGGTGGAAAAAGGAGTGAACTTGTCAAAAATCACTTTTGATCTGGCTGATTTTAGGTTGCGCTTCCAGTCGTGGCCGTCAAAAGTCCAAAAACTACTGAATCGTCCTGCGCCAACAATGTCCGCTGAACTGGTGAAAATCACGTTCAAGCCCAGCGATTTTAGTTTGCTCAACAGGTATTCGTAACTTCGATTGTAAATTTGGTGGCGTTTTTCTTCTGGGAATGGTTTTTTACCGTCGTAAGTTTCATTTTGGGCGCTCATTGCCGTGCTGGATCTGTAAAGTACGGCGATGTCAAATTTAGTCATGAAGCAGAGGATAACATGAATTTGAGGCAAATCAAAATTTATGCTAGCTTTGCTTGGCATTTAACCCATCGCCATGAACGCCCTTGTCCATTTTGAAATTCAGGCCACTGAACCTGAACGAGCCGCTAAATTTTACACCGAAGTCTTTGCTTGGAAGATCGACAAATATCCAGGTCTTGAGTTTGATTACTGGGGCATTGTCACGAAGGATGAAGAAGGGAATGGAATCAACGGAGGTTTGTTGAAAAGACCCTCAGATGTGCCTTCGCAACAGTGTGGTGCCAACGCTTTTGTGTGCACTATTCAGGTTGAAGATTACGATGCCATGGCCAAGAAAATTCTAGCGGCTGGCGGAATCGTTGCCATGCCAAAATTTGCGCTCAAAGGAATGGCTTGGCAGGGTTACTTTCTGGACACGGAAGGCAATACTTTTGGTTTGCATCAGACTGACGTGAACGCAGCATGAGGAATTATCGTATCATTGACATCTCAATGTACCTTGATGGCTTTGTTTTTGACGAGGATCAATGCATAGAACTTGAAGGACCTTTCAATCGAGTGCCGGGGAGCAATCCGGAATTTGTTTACGACATTAAATTGTGCACCCAAAGTGGCACGCACATCCAAGGCCCTCATTATTTTTTAGAAGATGGACAAGCGATCGATGAATTTTCATTGGATTGTTTTGAATCGGATGCTTTTGTGGTGGACATGCCAAAACGTGGGGAGGACATGTCTCTTGAGGAATTGAAGTTGGCTGTGGGCGGGATTGATCTTCGTGGAAAGGCGGTTTTGTTTAGAACGGGTCACATGGAGGAACTTGTGAACGGGAAAGCGTTGGAATCTCATTCGCGTCCGGGGCTTTCTTTGGCTGCGGCGAAATACCTGGTTGAAGAAAAAGGGGTCAAAATGTTGGGGATCGATTCTGTTGGCTTCGAGTCGAGAGTCACTAAAAATTATGAGGTCAACGTCTACCTTTGCCAAAATAAAATCCTTCTTTTAGAAGGGCTTGTGAACCTTCATTCCCTCAAAAAGGACTGGGTTTTTGTTGAGGCGTTCCCCTTGAAATTGGCAAAAGTGGAGGGAACTCCTTGTCGGGCCATCGCAAAGGAATTGCTTGATTAAAAAAGTGAATGGCCATGAACATAGTCCGTAGGTACATTTTGACTCCAGAAGATCGTGAGCCAGAGCTTGATTCTGAACTGAGGGAGGGGATTCAACTCTACAATGAAGTCTATGCTCCGATTGTTTCCGATTCTAATATTAGAAGCCGTGAGCTGGGTGCGGGCAGAATTGGGAAGGTGACTTTGTTTGAGCCGCCAAAGGTGGAGGCTTTTGTCCGAAAAACTTTCAAGGGCGCAGCCTCACAATGGCGATTTGATGGACTTTCTGTCCCTGAAATGAATCACTGGATCGATTTGCGGATCATGCGTGCTTTGAAGGGGCTGCCCATTGCGGCTCAGCTGCAGGCTTTTTCTTTTCAGGATTTGGCATTGGTCAATTCTTTTCGTCCTGGAAGGCAGGTTTCGGAGCCTTTTGTTGTATCTCAAATTCCAGATCATCAAATCTCTGCGTGGATTTCTGGCATGGGCAAGATGCACGACATAGGTGTGACCATCGACAGCAATCCAGCCAATGTTTTGTACGATCGCAACGATGGTTTTTCTGTGATTGATGCGCTTCCTTCTTCTAGATTGATCACGCCCGATACTCCTGAGCAGTTTGCTGAAATGCAGCAGATGATTTTAAGCACAGATATTGATTTTGATGCGGATCCACTTGAGTGGGATCTTGACTCTGCTGTATTTAATTTCATGGCCATGAGAAACACCTACGACTCCGGCATTGGGCTTCATTTGTTTGGTGCCGTTAAATTCATGGCTTATGCGCTTGTGGCAGATTTACCTCCTTCTGCCAGAACTTCCACGGCGGATGAATTTGTTCATGAGCTTGGATTTCAAAGGGTGTTTGTGCCGTGCTTGTATCGTGTGCTTGGTGAACTGAAAGAAAAACATCCAGAACGCTTTGATCCTTTGTTGGCCGTGACGAGGGAGCACTTGGACAGGTTGAGCTGCTCGGTTGCAGTGACAACTGGATGGAACTCTAAAGTCGAATATTACCCAGCCCCAGCTGGAAAAGCATTGATTGATGATCCGCAGATTCGGCAATGGAGTTCTAAAATTCTTGGCCTTGGAGGGAATTCAAAGCTTGGGTGAGGCTATGCTGGATGATTCATGGGTTTTGTGTCCAACTTGGGTCGCTGAGTTGCAGAAGAGGCAGGTAGGTTTGTTCTTCGCGTGGATTGAATCCCAAAGCAATGTGTATCTTTTTTTGAACGAGGCTCAGCAAGAAAAACAGAACTTTTCTGTGAAGTTGATCGATGTCCCAAGCTTCTGGATTGCGTATTTCAATGTACTTTGAATCTAAATTGTTGTCTTCGGCATAGCACAAAGGTTGCTCCATCCACTCTAAAGCTTCTCTTGTATCTCCTTCCTCTGAAATGAAAAAACTGAATTCCCTCGGATTTCTCATTCCAAATTGTGCGCCACTGATTCTTCCTGAGTTGTGATTTCTACAAGACAATATGAGTTCGTGGTCTCTTCCCACAAGGCGAGCATGGTCTGGTACGACCAATCTGTGTTTATGCGTTAAAGGACCATAAAACAAATTTGACATTGATTCCCTTTTCTTAATGCCCCTGTTCATTTCAGGAAAGTGGATGGCTTGGCCTGCTAAAAATTCTTCTCTTGCCGCATCCCATGCGTCGTGGTCCATTTTCATTTGAAACAAAGCATATCTCTTGTGACGTCGAATTTCCCAGAAGCTACGATTCTGTCGAATAAGCTCACGTCATTCGTGGTTCTCAAAATATGTGCTGCTCCTGTTACCGTCGCTATTCTGGCTGTTGGAGTGCTCTCTACTAAAGCTTCTAGAGTGGCCCACTGTCTCTCGTCACGTTGATTGATTTTTTCAGGGTCATTGCCATTCCGTAGTTTTCTTACAAAATGTGCTTCATTGGGTTTTTTCCCTTGTTTATTCCAATCGGCTTTTACATTTGAAAAGTCTCTTTTGATTTCAGCCAGCTGGGTTTTCACTAATTCTCTTTGGTTTGCACGATTTAAATTTTGCATTGCTTTTAAAGTGCTCTCTGTTGCGGCTGTCATGGTTGCGACGACTATTCCAATGTCCTTCGAATCTTCATCGTTGAGAAAATCCACTTTTATTCTTGGATGAGCCATTCCGTATTTTTCTACGGCACTTATGTCTTGCAATAGACTATTGATTTCGAATAGAAGTAATCCTCGTATTTCATCAGAGACATTATTGGTTGTGATGACTCCACATGCAGCCTCTCTTGCTGCTAAATTCACTGCATGACTCTCTTTGCTTCCTTCAACAAGAATATGGCTCGGGTCAAATTTTTGTAGAGCAGTATGTATTTTTCTTTCTCCGTCTGTGTCTCGGTGACTCGTGCCGAGTAATAATACTTTTGTTGCCATGAAATTCAGGTTATTAGATCTAACCTTAACACATATCGATGTTTACGCAAAATAACTTCATCATAAGGCTACAGGTGAAGTCCCTCCACGTACTTCTTGAAGTTGTTTAAAATCGCTTGCCAGCCGCCGCGCTGGAGCTCTTCGGAGTTTTCATTTTCGGGATCAAAAGTTTCGGTCACTTTTATGCCTTCAGAAGTTTCTTCAAAGGTCACTTTCACGTGGCGCCTGTCCTCGCCGTCCATCACGTATTCAATGAGTTCCTTCTCTTTTACCTTTGTGTAGGTCCCGGTGAAGTCGAAGCCGACGCTTTTGTCTTTTGCGGCCATGTTTGTTTTGAATCGGCCATCCGTGCGCAGGTCGTTTTCAGCGGAGGGTGCCTCCCAATCGTCTGAAGCAAATGCCCAACCGACGATGTGTTGTGGCTCGGTCCAAGATGCCCAGACTTTGTCGAGAGGAGCTTTGACGATGGTTTCTACGGTGATGGGGGGCATCGGGAGGGGGCTAAGATGAGTTGAATGGGTTTTTCTAGGGTGATTTTATCAGGTTTTTTGTATCAGGTGAGTTTTTTTGGTAGCTTTACTATCAAAACAAGATCAGTAACACTTCCAGTCTCAATGGTGGCTCCAAACTGTCTCTGGAGATGGTGGCGCAGGTAGTCCATCTGATTGTAAGGGGGGTTGTAGGCTTTGATGGCCTTTGGTCCCACCAAGGATGCTCTCATTTCTCCGCCGGGGTTGAGCCTATCGAGGGCTTGTTGAATGAGATGCCAAGTGCCAGACAATGCAGAGGATACGGGGTCGTCATCTTTTTCTAGTTCTTCGGCGGGTTCATTGATCATGGAGAAAGATTCGGGATAAATTACAAAGTCGAAGCGGGTTCCAAAATCTGGCCAGTTGTTTCCGCTCGCATCAAAAGTGTGTTGAGCGAAGCCGGTTGGTAGGTGACGATCAGAAAGGTCAGCCAGGACTATATTTTCGACCGGTGCGCCCATTGCTGCTAAAAATCTTTCAAGGTAGGCAGGGCCAGCTCCAATGGAGAGTAATTTGTCACCCGACCTTAAACGTTCCAACATGACTGAATCCAAAAGTCCTCTTTCTGCAAACGAAGAAGGTGGGTAGTAACAATAACCCGGTTCTTTTGCTGGTGATCTAAACCTGGGAATGCCTTCCAAGTCTTGTGGAAACCATTCAGGGAAGCGTTGGATTTCTTCCCTCCTGACCATGGCTTCAAAAGTTTCAGGTTTTCGTGCCATAAATAAGTTTACAGGTTGGCTATTCTATCATATTTTTTATGGATTGGGGTAGTTTTTTGCTATTATGTTTCTGCAAAGGGACATAGTAGTCCTGTTATAGAAATAATCGATATTTTGAATCTAACTGAACTCGGATCAGGAATCCTAAAAGGCTACGGACTTGAACGTCCCCATGTTATTCGCGTCTTTGTTCCTTTCCCAGAAGGGACTGGGCTAGAAGAAGCTCGGATCATTGAACAGAGACTCAATTCTGAGCCTTTGGAGCATTACCACATTGAGGAAATTGATGGACGTCTTTATTTGCATGTGAAGCCTGAGGAGGATTTCTCGAAATACTTGAAATTGAAGAACAAGTTGGGCGTTAGTTTTAACTAGAGTGATCTGGGGAAGCGCACAATGTGCATGACGTTCATTGAAAGCTATTCAGGCTATTTTTCTACGAAGTGTTTAAGTTCAATGAGATGGCCGTTCGGGTCTTTGAAGTACATTTTCATTCTTTCGAGCTTGGTTCCCGCGTCTTTTATGCTTGGTTCTAGTACAAAACTCAATTCAGGAGAGCTTTTGATTTTTTCTGCGACGGCATTGAATTCTTCTAATGAGAGATTGAACCCCCAGTGAAAATCATTCACTTCTTTCGTTTGCATGTCTGGTTTTTCATGAAAAGTGAGTTGATGACCAAACCATTCAATGTTGATCCAATGATCGGCGTTTTCGTGGGTGAGCTCCGCTCCAAGCAGGTCGATGTAAAAGTGCTTGGTCTCCGTGAGATCCTTTGCAAACATTGAGAGATGAAATGGAGGGTTTGGCATGTTTCGAGAGTTGAAGTGATTGCATTTAAGCTATATTTCCAGACTGGCTTCCCCTGCTGGAAGCAATTCGAACTGCGCTTCTAAGCCATAGTTAAGCGTAGTTCTTTTTTCCCAAGTGCTTTAAAGATTTTATAAATCACATCAATTCCAGCAGAGACTTGTGCGTTTTCAATGCGACTTATAACGGCAGCAGTTGTTCCAGCCATGTGAGCAAGTTCAACCATCGTGAGTTCTTGAGAGATTCTTTCTTTATGAAGTGCTTCAGCAAGTTTAATTCTCGCTTTTGATTCTTCGAGGTATGCTTTCGCTTTAGGGTGTTTTGCTGC
>CAYGAB010000044.1:0-5568 GCA_964347725.1 uncultured Candidatus Peribacteria bacterium
CACTAGGGCTTGGGGTCGCCATTTTCTCCAAGAAAACATTTTTTTCATCTGCGCAAATTAAGCACAAAAATCCTAACACATTTCACGCTTATCGATGAAATTTCTCGTGGATTTCCTTGAGGCGAGCATTGGTGGAGTGAGTGTAAACCTGGGTGGTGGTGATGGATGCGTGTCCCAACATTTCCTGGACAGATCGAATGTCGGCTCCGTTGTGTAAAAGTTCAGTGGCAAAGGAATGTCTCAGTACGTGTGGCGTGACTTTTTTTCCCAAACCTGCCAATCGTCCCGAACGCCTGGCCATTTCTTGCACCGAATACGCGGTGAGTCGGCGTTTTTCTCCCAATCCCAATTCTTCGTCGCTCCGATTCCGCCCGAAGCTGATGAACAGAGGCTCCCAATTGTCCGCGCGATCTCTCAAATAGCGCTCCAGCCACTCCACGCATCGAGACGACAAAAATACAATCCGAGGTTTTCTGCCCTTCCCGCGAACCGTGAATTCACGCCGTTTCAGGTCAACTTGGCTCCGGTCCAAGCTCATCAATTCCGACACACGTAAACCTGTTGAATACAGGGTCTCCAGCATCGCACGGTCTCGCAGTCCTCCGCGTTTGTCTAGGTCGATCACCTGAAACAATCGCTCCATTTCTTCTCGAGTTAAAAAATCAACAATTCGCTCGCCCGTTTTTTTTAAGTCAATTTTTTCAGGAGACAAACAGGGGATGTCTTGCCTTGCTAGGTATTTCAGGAAAGCGCGCATGGCGATCAGGTGGTAGTTTTGAGTTTTGATGCTCAGGTTTTTCTCGTGTTGATCTTGAAATCGATTCAAAAAAAGCTGATAAGCGTGCACGTCATCGAGGTTCCAGAGTGCAGGAGTTTTTCCCTCCATGAAATCGTGCAACCTTTGCAGGTAGTGATGGTAGTTTTCTAAGGTTTTCTTTGATTTATTCAGCCCGATTTCTAGGTGTTCCAGGAATCGACTGATCAGCCGTTGCAGCTCATTGATTTGGCTCATTGCTCAGGGTCAAACAACTGATAAAGAAACTGGATTGCGTCGGCACGCGTGAGCACTTTTGCGGGTTCAAAAAAAGAGCCAGGCACAAGGTCGTGATCGTACGCAAATCGTGCGCCTGCAGAAAACCAGTTCCGACTAAAGGCATCTTTGTAAGGGGCCGTTTTAGTGGAATCTGCTCCGTTTTGACGGGCAAGCAAGGTGAAAAACTCGGCTCGATTGATGGCTTCATGAGGTCTGAAGTTTGCCAGTCGAGTGTTCAGCCAGCCAACCCCATAGGCCTTGAAAACGTAAGGAGCAAACCAAGCATCTTGTGGTACATCGGAGTAAGGGCTTGAGCCTGAAATTTCTTGAAATCCATAGGCTTTGATGAGAATTTTTATCATCTCGGCTCGGTTCAGCTCTCGGTCAGGTTTTGCGTATCCATTCTCTCCTGTTAAAATTCCAAGAGAATTGGCCCACTCAAAAGCTGAAAAATCAGAATCGGTGCTTTCAATGTCGAGAAAGGAATGAAGAGGCGGTTCTTCGCCTGACCATTTGAGAGATTTAATAAAACCTTCGGTTCCTTCACTCAAAGAATCCTCAGGGTAATCTCCCAGGTACAATGGACTGTTCCGGCGAGCTTGATTGATGGGGCAAACCATTTCAGATTCATTCACTTTGAGAACCCAACCTTTCCAGCCAAATTGGAGCTGAATGGAATTCCACTCGTAGGATTGCAAAGGTAGGGGGGCAAGGCGCACCCATCCTGATTCAATGGAGCATCCATCAGGGGTTTCATCTGAATCTGAGAGATAGAATCCAGCATGAATCATGTTGGATTTGTCCACGTACAAATAGATGTCGCCAGATTTAGGTGTGTCCAGTCCTGAGGAATCCAAGAGGGTTCCTGCTTTAGCTTCAAGATTGGGATAAAAATCAAAGCTCAAAAGGCCATTGGATTGCACCTCCAAGAGTTCAGAAGAGGGATTGGTCGAGTTTAAGTCGACGTCGTTTTCAAGGGGAGGAAAAGATTTTGCTAGCTTGAATTTCAAAGGGTCCGAAAAACTTCTCAAGAAATTCATTACAGCTTCAGCATCTTCACTTGCCTGTTGGAAGGCTTTGAGGTGTTTGGAGTCAAAATAGGCTTGTTTTTGTCGGTAAAGGCTAACCTGAATCAAGGCTTCCCCACTCTGTTCCACGAGGTGGTAGGAAGTGTCTTCTGAATTCACGGTTCCAAAAGCATCGGATCCAAATTCTAGGGTGCTTTTGAAGATCAGAGTGTGTTTGTCCCAGCTCAAGATGCTTTGATCTTTTTCAAAGCCATTGCCCCCGGGAATTTCAGATAAAGCTTGCTTGGCTTCTTCTTGGCTTGGGTACAGTTTCATTAGAACCTGAACGGTAGGGAGGCCATCTTCAGATCTAGGGTCACTTTCTAAGCTGGCTTGATACCAGGCTTTGTAGAAGTCAGAAGTGCTTCTTGAGATTTGATTGAAAACGCCAAAAGCTTCAAGAGAGCCAACCTCGAGTCCTTTTGGCAGCAGTGCCTCCCAGCTGAGTTTCACTTCTTCTGGCTCCAGGTTTACGGCAGCCTGCACGAACCCGGCACCCAGCAAGGTGTTCAGGAACAATCCCAAGATAATCCCTTTAGCAAATCTCATGTCAGGATTATACTTCAGCCAAACCACCTGCGCCATGATAGTCTTTCAAAATGTGAGCAAACAGTACGGGGTCCGTAAAGTCCTTGATGATTTAAATTTGACCATTCAAGGTGGAGAATGGGTTTGGATGATGGGCGGTTCAGGAGCAGGAAAAACAACCTTGATTCATGCTTTGATTGGAGCTGTCAAAATAGGGTCAGGCCGAATCATCGTGGATTCCTACGATGTGACTCGATTCAATGCCTTGGCTCTCCAGGAATATCGTCGGAAGTTGGGCATTGTCTTTCAAGATTACAAACTGCTGTCGAATAAAACAGTTGCTGAGAATGTGGCTTTTGCCATGGAAGTTTGTGAGTATTCTGAAGAGGAGATTGAGGGGCGTGTGTCAGAAGTTTTGGCAAAGGTGGGTCTTTTTGAGGCACGTCATCATTTTCCTTACATGCTTTCAGGTGGCGAGAAGCAACGCGTGGCCATTGCTCGAGCTTTGATCCACAATCCCAGGTTGATCATTGCGGATGAGCCGACAGGAAATTTAGATCCAAAATCGGCAGAAGGCATTGTTGATCTATTTCGCCAATTGCACATCGAGGGGAGCACCATCATTTTTGCCACTCACAACCCAAATTTACTTGAGCACATGCCCAATCGAGTTGTGCGCATTGAGGCCGGCAAGGCAAGCGAATGATTTCAGGAAAAATTCAGGACTTCTGCAAGAAAAGGCGTTAATGTAAAGACGTCCTTTTGGCCATGGGCTTGACGGTGAGTGCGCGCTCACCTAGTATTGCTTCACTTACATTTAACACGCACAATTATGGCAGACAAACCAGATAAAACAGACAAGACGGTGGCAGCTAAAAGCACTGCCCAAGATGAAGACAAGAAAAAGGCCCTTGAATTGGCCATGTCTCAAATTGAAAAAAGCTACGGAACAGGGTCCATCATGAAGCTGGGGGAGTCCAGGCACATGGACGTGGAAATGATCCCAACAGGATCTTTGTCCCTCGATCTTGCATTGGGAGGCGGCATTCCTAGAGGGCGGGTCATTGAAATCTATGGTCCAGAAAGTTCAGGTAAGACAACCTTAAGTCTTCACATGGTGGCCGAGGTTCAAAAGCGTGGAGGACAGGCCGCTTTCATTGATGCGGAGCACGCTTTGGATCCAGCTTACGCAAGGCGAATTGGAGTGGACATAGACAACATGCTCTTGTCTCAACCAGACAATGGGGAGCAGGCACTCGAGATAACAGAAACATTGGTTCGTTCCAATGCGGTGGACATCATTGTCATTGATTCTGTTGCCGCATTGACGCCAAAAGCTGAAATTGAAGGTGACATGGGGGACGCCCAAATGGGTTTACAGGCTCGACTGATGAGTCAGGCACTTCGTAAACTCACGGCGGCCATCAGTAAATCAAAATGCACGGTGATTTTTCTGAATCAATTGCGCATGAAGATAGGAGTCATGTTTGGGAATCCAGAAACCACAACGGGAGGCCAGGCATTGAAATTTTACGCTTCGGTGAGAATGGAAATACGTCGTTTGGCAAAGATCGAAGGGTCTGAAATGGGCTTGGATGGAAAAGAAGCCATCGGAAACCGAGTACGGGTGAAGGTCGTGAAGAATAAAATTGCACCTCCATTCAAGGTTGCCGAATTCGACATTCTTTACAATCGAGGAATTTCCAAGTCAGGCGACATTTTGGATCTTGCCACGAGATATGAATTGGTCAGAAAGGCGGGAGCTTTTTACAGCTACGGTGAGGTGAAGTTGGGTCAAGGGCGAGAAAACAGCAAAATCTATCTTGAAGAGCATCCAGAAATGATGGATGAATTGCAGAAAATCGTTCACGACACTTTGGCCGCATCAAATCCTGTCTAATGGCAATTTCTGAGGATCCTCAGTACAGAAAACTCATGGAGGCTGCATTGCGCGCGCTGTCTCAGCGCGCGCACACAGTCCATGAAATGAAAGCCAAGCTCATTAAAAAATCATCTCCAGAGGAAGCCCAGATACCAATTGTCTTAGACCGCTTGAAGGAGTTGGACTACCTGAATGACGAAGACTACGTGGCTCGCACCTTGAGCAATGAGCTTGTTTTCCGCCACAAAAGTTTGTGGAAAAGCATGCAGAAATTGCAAAAGAAAGGCATTCAGTCAAGCTTAGTGAAGGAAAAATGGAATGAATTGAATTTGGACGAAGGAGAATCTGCAAGAGAGGCTTTGCAGAAAATTACGCCCAAATACGCTCAACTCCCCCTGCATGAGCAACGCATGAAGGTCGCAAGTGCTCTCTTGCGCCGTGGTTACTCTCCAGATCTCGTCTATCAACTTGCAAAAATACAGGAAATCCAGTAAACTTTGTTCACAATTCAAAAGCTAAATCATGCAGGCTGAAATCAGTCTGTGGTTTTCCAGCTACCTTACACTTCACCACTCGCATTATGTATCAGCAGTTCATGGCAGCCGTCCGTCAACTCGGCAATGAAAAAGGACTTTCAGAAGAGGTGGTTCTTGACATCGTGAAAGCGGCGATCAGAACTGCTTACCGCAAGGATTATGGGACACGAGAGCAAAATGTGGATGTGGACATTGATCCGACAACAGAAATGGTGTCTGTTTTTGAGGTAAAAACGGTGGTTGATCAGATAGAGGACGAGGAAAATGAAATCGCTTTGACGGAAGCGAAAAAATTCAATAAAAGCATAAAATCAGGTGAAGTCATTCGAACGGACGTAACTCCAGAAGGTTACGGAAGAATCGCGGCACAAGCTGCAAAACAAGTGATTTTACAGAGAATTCAGGAAGCGGAACGTGATCAAATGTACGAACTCTTCAAGGATCGTGAAAATGAACTGATCAATGCCTTGATCCACCGTGTGGACAACAATCAGATTTTTGTGGAATTGGGCGGTGTTACGG
>CAYGAB010000044.1:5578-7157 GCA_964347725.1 uncultured Candidatus Peribacteria bacterium
GCCTCATCGAGAACAAATCCCAACCGAGAATTACTACGGAGGGCAACGCATCAAACTTTATCTCGATCGTGTCATTAAAACGCCGAAAGGGCCTCAATTGTTGATTTCGAGAACGCATCCAAAATTGATCGAAAAATTGCTGGAACTAGAAATTCCAGAAATTAAAGCGGGAGTGATTGTGATCAAAGGCGTGGCTCGTGAACCTGGAGTCCGATGCAAGGTGGCGGTTCATTCTACGGACCCTCAAGTCGACCCAATTGGAGCTTGTGTTGGGCAAAAAGGAGTGCGAGTTCAAAGCGTAACTCAAGAATTGTCCGGCGAACGCATCGATGTGATCCCTTGGAACGCAGATGCGCGCCAGTTCATCATGGAATCGCTCAAGCCAGCAAAAATTGCGCGAGTTGAATTGGACGAAGTCGCTCACTTGGCAAAAGTCTACGTGACTCAAGATCAAAGGGCTTTGGCAATCGGGAAAAGTGGACAAAACGTAAGGTTGGCGTCCCACCTGACAGGTTGGGAAATAGACGTTCTAGACACCGATGGCACCATGGAAACCAACAGCATGGAGAGTGCACCACGAGGTAAATCAAGAAAAGCAGGACCAAGTGCAGGAACTGAAGCCGCCGTTCAGGCTGCACCACCAGCCATCCAGATGATTCAAGATTTGGCTTTGCCTGAAGAGGTGAAGGAGAAATTGGCCTCTGCTGGTCTCGAGCAAGTGGAACAACTCCGTGGCTTGACCGCAAAAGACTTCACTCACGTGGAAGGAATCACGCAAGAAGAGGCTCAGTCCATTGTGGAAGCAGTCAAGAAATGATTGGTCTGAAACCTTAAATCATGCTATAATGCTAAGATCGATTTGATCCTAGCATTATGGTTGATTCTCAATACGTCACTTCTCACGTCCAAACCGACGCACACCTAAGCCAGTCTTTGGCCACGGGGGGTGCTCCTGTTGGCTCCATCAACAGAGAGTTTGAAGAACGTGCTGTGGCAGATAGGGCTCAAAAAATGGGCATGTCTTACGTGGACATTGCTCAGATCAACATAAATCCAGATCATCTCAAAGTAATAAGCAAAGAAGACGCTTACCAAGGCTTGATCATTCCATTTTTCAAGCTAGGGAAAAAAATCCGTTTGGCTTTGGCTCATCCAACTCATCCTGGAACCCAGGCCATCATTCGGAAATTGAAGGATGAGGGATTCATTTTGAACGTGAATTTGGCGTCAGAAACTGGTTTGAATGCCGCGCTCAGCGTCTACTCTAAACTCGATGGAATCAAGCCCATTGAGGCAGAAAACATCATCGATGAATCGAAAATTGCGTCCTATCAAGAGGAAATCCAGAACTTGTCGGCTTTGCGCACAAAAATCCAGACGGTGACGGCAGAAGAAGCTTTGAATTTCATCTGTGTTGGGGCAATGAAAACAGGTGCATCAGACATCCACTATCAGCCAGAAGAAGCGACGGTGGTGGTGCGGTTCAGAATTGACGGAGTGCTTCAGCCAATCTTGGAATTGGACAGAGGAACCTACAATTACGTCAGCAATCAGTTGAAGTACAAGTCTGGAATGAAGC
>CAYGAB010000045.1:0-7065 GCA_964347725.1 uncultured Candidatus Peribacteria bacterium
AGTCGGAGAATTTAATATTATAATTAACCTTATAATATGCCTGATAAAGAAAAGGACGACACAGGGCCCACAGGAAATTGGACAGGGACAATTGACGAGACAAAAGCCCCTGAGGGTCAAGCTCCTCTTGGAGCTGTTATCCGACAAATCCATGGTCAAGAAGAACAAGCAAGAAACAACTCAGGAGGAGTTCCTCTTCACATAGAGCAAGGGCCTGAAATCCTTAAGAATGGGGGTGGAGAAGAAACTATTGACCCAGAAGAGCTGTCCAAAAAACCTTTCACACCAGAAATCGAAGACCCGGTGGGTCGGCCACCAGATGGAGCAAAAGATGACCGAGGTACATCCCTCCCACCTTTTGCACAAGAAATCGGAGACTTATTGGGTCAGCCGCCAGATGGTTCTCCTCAAGAACAAGAAGATGATGGGACAATCGAGAACAACACATCCTGGGGCACTAATGTAGGTAGTAACGAATTCAACATCAACACGGGCTACACAGGAAAAATGTGATTCGCAATCTAACTTGCTCAAATTGAATTTTAAGGTTAAAGTACCAGTCAATACGCTTTAACCATTTGCGCCATGGATCCTGCCACCCAAGAGGCCGACGAATCTTCAAATTCAGAAAAGGTGATGAAAATGCAAACGCCCACGGGCATTCATGACATTCTTCCCAAAGATCATGAGTTTTTCACTTTCATTAAAAAAGTCGTGCGGCATCGAGGACGGCAAGCGGGATTCCGCAGGATCACCACTCCAGTTGTGGAGTACACGGAAGTGTTCAATCGAGGCATTGGAGAAGACACGGACATTGTGGAAAAAGAAATGTACACCTTTGAAGATCGCAGCGGGCGCAGCTTGACACTCAAGCCAGAAGGCACGGCGGGCGTGGTTCGTTCCTACTTGCAGCACGGAATGAAAGAGTGGCCTCAACCTGTGGAACTCTTCTACATTGAACCTCACTTCCGTTACGATCGCCCTCAAAAAGGTCGCTACCGTATGTTTTGGCAATTTGGATTTGAGATCATTGGAGAAAGTGATCCAGCCTTGGACGTGCAGTGCATTCAGTTGGCTTGGAAGATTTTTCAAGACCTTGGCGTGGCCAAGAAAATCAGTCTGCAAATCAACAACATCGGATCTCAAAAGAGCCGTGAAAAATACAAAGAAGCTTTGCAAAACTTCTACATGGGCAAGGAACGGAATCTGTGCGAAAACTGCGAAAGACGGCTCCTGAAAAACCCACTGCGACTCTTGGATTGCAAGGAAGAAGACTGCCAAATCCTTGCAAAATTGGCGCCAAAATTTGACCAATTCCGCAGTCCAGAAGACAAGGAATTCCACCAAATGGTCAAAGAATGTTTGGACGAACTCGGGATTGCCTACCAAGAAAATGAAACTTTGGTGCGCGGACTCGACTACTACTCTCAAACGGTTTTTGAATTCTGGAACTCAGAAACGGGGGCGCAAAACGCTCTTGGAGGCGGCGGTCGATACGATGGACTCGTGGAAATGATGGGTGGCGAACCAACTCCTGCCGTTGGATTTGCGGTTGGAATCGAGCGCACCATCTTGCTGATGAAACAAGAAAACATCCAGGTCCCCTCCAAAGACAAAGTGCACATTGTGGTGGCTCAACTCGGCGACCTCGCGAAGAAAAAAGCTCTCGTTTTGATCGACGAACTTCGAGAACACGGCATCAAAACCGTGGGTGCTTTGGGCAAGGGCAGCATGAAAGCTCAGCTCCGTTTGGCCGACAAATATCAGGTTCCTTACACTTTGATCATGGGCAGCACGGAAGTTCGTGACGGCACGGTGATTATTCGGGACATGGCCAAAGGTCAACAACGCCAAGTTTTGCGCACAGAAGTCGTGCAAGAAGTCATCAACCTCATTGGCGAGGAAGCTTTGGACACCTACAGCCCTGGAGAAGTGAGTGTGGGGTGAGGTCTGGCTTCGGAAAATTCGATGGACAAAATCTGAAAATGTGATATTTTTCTGACTTATCCGTATTCTGACTCCCATGACTGAAAGACCCACTGAATCCATAGATCGCGTTGACCTACCAACTCGTTTCCAAGCTGGCTTCCCTGAAACATTCCCTGTTCTCCCACCACGAAGACGCACTGCTGGCTCAACTGAACCTCTACATTTGAGGGGCACTGACTTTAGCGTGGCCAGAGACTTGGCTGGGTTGGATGGATATACTTCTGTAACTAGCCCTCGTGTTGTCTTAGCCATTTTAGATGCTCTGGATGAAGAGTGTGCCCTACAAATGAACGAGAATGGAATATCCAGCCCTCGTCACACACCCATCCAAAGTCCACAAGAAGGTCAACCTGTTTTTCTTTTGGGAGACCATGCTCCAAAAGACCCAAAGGCATTGGAAAGGAGAGCTCAAGCTTTTGGAAATTGGATGGCTGGTGCTTTCAAAGCTAAAGGAGACCTCAGAATGATTTTCGAAGAATGGGTAGGAGGTATCCGGGATCATGTGAGCATTCAAGAGGCTGTTTTTGACAAAAGTGAATTCACTCAAGCTGGTTTTCGAGCTCCAGAAGAGGAAATGATGTCATTGTTGAATCGTCAATATTTCCCAATAGAATTGATTAAAGGCTTCAAGCCACGTGAAACTTATGGAGATGTGAGCTTTGCCGATCACGTACGAGCCGAGTTAGAGATCGTCATGAGCGATCATTTGGTTCGAGCCCATGTTGAATGTGCAGGAAAGCGTAGAGACACTGAGCCATTTGAAGGCTCTGAACCTACCCCTCCTTTCAACACTTATGGCTTCTCCTGCTCTCCACGTGAGGACGGCACATATTCCATCCGAGTCTTTGGAGCCAGCCCTTATCTGTAAGGTGCAAAGATTGAGTTGTCGAATCTGGCGCACTCAGGCTATAGTGAGCGTACTCATCCACGCTCCATGTCTTTGTTTTCTAGGTTCGTCCTTCTTGTGAGTTTCTTGGCCTTGCCCATGGCGGTTTGGGCGGCTTTTCCAGATGTGTCGGCAGGCAGTGAGAACTCCACGGCCATCCAAAGTTTGGTGGATCAAAAGGTTTTAGAAGGCTATTCGGACGGAAGTTTCCAGCCCAATAAAACCGTGAATCGAGCCGAGGCTTTGAAGATCATTTTGGTGGGAACGGGTTCCAATACGAGTGGAGGCGGAGGAAAGTTTTCAGACATTGCCAGTGGAGCTTGGTACGAAGGCTACGTGGGGGCAGCCGTGGAAGCCGGAATTGTGCAAGGTTATGACGACGGCAGTTTCAAACCTGAGAATACAGTGAATCGAGCGGAGGCCTTGAAAATGTTGTTGGTGGCGGCGGGCTTGCTCGACTCTATTAAGACTCCCAGTGACAATTTGTACGAAGACGTGACCGTGGACGCTTGGTACGCAGCTTTGGCGAACTACGCCGTGGAATTCAACATTGCTCCTCCTCAGCCGGATGGCTTATGGCACCCGGGAGACGACCTGACTCGCGCCGATTTAGCGGAAATGGTCTACCGATGGCAGCAGGTGAAATCCACGGGAGAATCTTACGATGCCTCTGGCACTTGGCCCCGCTACAGTTTCCCCACCGCTAGCGTTTCTCTGAAAGCGCCTTTTGGATGGTTCGTGAAGCAGAGCGGAGTGGCTGCAATCTGGTGGCACGACTTCGACAACGAACAAATGAGCTTGCTCACGCCTTATGAAAATGGGGCGACTTTGCTCATGGTTCGCTACAGCAATTCCACGGGACGCAGCTCTCAAGATTTGTTCGACTCGCTGAAAGAACATTCGAGTTATGGGACCAATCAGACTAAAATCAATGGCTACCCAAGTTTGGTGATCTTCAATGAAGACGGCCTTAGCCTGAGAGAATGGTACCTTTATCTGCCCGACAAAACTTTGCTGCACGTGCAGGCTTTGGTCGGTGATGGGGCGTACAGCCCTTACTTGGCGGATCGTTTGGAAGAAATTGTGGCCAGTGTGGAATACGAAGAAACGGCCAGCAACGGAAGCATGGAAGACGCGGTGGCCACTCTCAGAGCTGCCATTCAGGTGGATGGCCAAGGTGGAGCGGCCAAAGGAGTTTTGTCCGACTGGGAGTTGATCGAGACGGATGCCATTGGAGTTGGCACGGGACCCGTGGATTATTTCTATTCCCCGAGCGCCAATATCACGATAAAGTACGAACGTTCCTTTGATGTCATTTTGGACCTCAAAGAAGGACGGAGTTCCGCTTTTTAAAACTTGAACCATGACTCGACGTTTTGCTCTGCTCGCTTTGATTGCCACTTTGTTTTTGATCGCTTGCCAAGGAAAATCTGGTGATGACAAAGGCAATTCTCTCGTGGATTCGATTTTAAAGGGTGGCGGAACTGACTCTGTGGATCCAAGTGAAAGCATTGTGCCAGTTTCGGATGGGCCTCCTGGGCCTCCGGATTTTTTTATGGATCAAGGTGAACCCGAAGAAGAATGAGTGTGTTTGACGATGCATCTTTGGAACTGCACGAGAAAAATCGTGGCAAGTTGGAAGTTGTTTCCAAGGTGCCTTTGGCAAATCGAGAAGATCTGAGCAAAGCCTACACACCTGGGGTGGCCGCTGTTTCTTTGGCCTGCGCCAAGGATCCAGAAGCCATGTACCGCTACACTCCAAAAGGAAATTGTGTCGCCGTGGTGAGCGACGGCAGTGCGGTCTTGGGGCTCGGAAACATTGGGCCGGCAGGCGCTTATCCTGTGATGGAAGGCAAAGCCGTTTTGTTCAAGGAATTTGGTGGCGTGGAAGCCTACCCCATTGTGCTGAACACTCAAGACAGCGATGAAATTGTGGAGCTGGTCTGCAACATTTCCACCGGATTTGGCGGAATCAATTTGGAAGACATTGCCGCGCCACGCTGCTTTGAAATTGAAGCCAAGCTTCGCGAACGTCTAAAAATTCCGATTTTTCACGACGACCAACACGGAACGGCAATTGTGGTTTTGGCCGGTTTGATCAACGCTTTGAAGGTAACGGGACGAGACAAAAATGCTCGCGTGGTGATCAATGGAGCGGGAGCCGCTGGAATGGCGATTGCCGAATTGCTCCTGCACTACGGATTCACCGACCTGACTTTGGCCGATTCAACCGGAGCCATTCACGAGGGCCGACTGGAAGGCATGAACTCTGCGAAAGAAGCCATGGCCAAACGCACGAACCGCCGCCAATTGAAGGGGAATTTGGAAACACTGATGAGAGATGCGGAGGTGTTCATTGGAGTCTCCACCGCCAACGTGGTGAGCCAGGACATGGTGCGGAGCATGGCCAAAGGCCCCATTGTGTTTGCGATGGCCAATCCTGACCCAGAGATTTCTGAAGCTTTGGCCAAAGAAGCGGGGGCCGCCGTGGTGGCCACGGGCCGCAGCGACTCACCAAATCAACTCAACAACGTGTTGGTTTTTCCTGGGATTTTCCGTGGGATTTTGGATTCACGCGCACAACAATTCACGGTTGGCATGTACACGGCCGCCGCCGAAGCACTGGCAGGATTGGTTTCTACCCCGAGCCCCGAGAACATCATTCCTAGCCCGTTTCAACCTGGAGTTGCTCAGGCAGTCGCGCAGGCCGTGCTGGAAGCCGTTGCCTCAGCTTAAGCTGTTCTTCCGTGAGAAGTTCTCCTTCCACCGGCAACATAATTGGCGGATTTTTTAGTGCCTCCCAAAACCCTTGCACCACCGCGCGCGCAGATCCAATTGGCGTGTGATTCGCTAGAAATTGCTGGAGCATTCCTGGCATTTGCGCAGGTTCGGCCAGTTTTGCCAAGTCCATCTCTACAAACTCTTGAGGCGTGACGTGGATTGCAAAACGTTGCAGCTCAATGATTTCTTCGGTCGACGGCAAGCTGACTACTGCAAGCCCAGTCCTTATTGTTTCTATCCAACGCTCTCCCAATGAATGAGGTCTTTGGAAGAATTTACCTTCAAAAAAATCAAGGAAACTGAGGGTCAATCCCCAGTCTTGGCATACCTGCAATCGACCTTTATGCTCCGCAGTTGGCAGCTCCACCTTGGCCGTGGCGTGGTAAAGAATTTCAGCTTCAGGACTCAAAATCAGCTCTGGCCCTGCTAAATTCACCAATAGATTTGCGCCTTCACTCCTTGCAATGCGCGGAACCATGATGGTCGGATTGAGATTTATTTTCCCCATATGTTCTCCCACCGTCTTTAGGCCACCCATAGAATCCATGAGCAGGGTCAAGCCCACTTGGTCGTGAAAAGTTTGAGCAATTTTCTTTAGGGCATCTAAATTTCGCCAGATGGATTCATCGGCGCCGAGGGAAGCATTGGCATCTCTCTGGATCGATGGATCTTGGAATTCTACTGCACTTAAAATTGCATCCAATTGCTGCATCCAATCTTGATGTTCTTGGCTAAGAAAAACCGCTAGCGGGGCTTGATCTTTCGTTACTCCAAGCATGCCTCGCAAAGACAAAACCACTTCGATTGGCTTTCTGCCTCTTTTGATGATGGGAGCCTCAAGAGACATTTGTGGGAAGGAGAGATTCGAAGCTTTGATTTTAAGTATATTTTATTTTTTGTCAAATCACTTGTTTTGGCTTAGGCTTGGAGTATTTTCTGATGGATGCGCTTTCGCAAGAAGCGGACTCTTCGCCAGGGAGGAAAGGCTTTTCTCTCGGAAAAACTCCGGCAGAAGCCTAGACGAAAAGTCTGCCCGGGCAGACTTTTGAAGTGAGTTAACCCGAGGATTGCTCCCTGATCTGTTTTCTGCTATACTGTAAGGATTTTATCTACGTATGGCAGACCTCCCAGAAAACAATCTCCAAAACATGCCCGTGGCCAGTCCTGATTCAGGTTCGGCGGTGGACCAAAAAAACGTGTTTACGGAATTGTTTGGGAAAGACCAATCCATGCAAACGAGTGGCGAACTCTTGAACGCCGTGGCTCAACAGGGAGATTCGGCCAAGAAATCTTTTTTTGGGAACTGGGGAAAAGATAAAAAAATTGCTGAAAAGAAAACTCCACTGAAGCTTGGAAATCTTGTTTTGCAGGTTTCTGTTGTGGTGTTTTTTCTCACGGGAGCTTTTTTT
>CAYGAB010000046.1:0-7014 GCA_964347725.1 uncultured Candidatus Peribacteria bacterium
CTTCTGCTACTCCCAGTTCGAGGAGGCGTGAAATGGCAGCTTCGTCTGTATTGACCTTGGTGGGCATGGTTAAAACCTGTTAAAGTGATTTCAGATTAACAAAGGACTTTTCCCAATGCAAACACGTTTAGACCAGTGGATCACCGATCACGCAAAAATCAGCAAGTCTTTGGCGCAAAAATGGATCGAGCAAGGCATGGTGAAGTTCAATGGAAAAACCACCAAGAAGCCTGCTCAACGGGTCAGCACCAGCGATTTGGTGGAGTACAAAATCCCAAAACTGGCGGTTTCCAAACTGAAGCCTGAGGATTTGAGCTTGGAAATTATTTTTGAAGACGAGAAAATTTTGGTGATCAACAAAGCGCCGGGCATGGTGGTTCATCCGGATGAAAGTGGGCACCAAACGGGAACGGTGGCTCATGCGGTTTTGGGTCATGGTTTGCAAAGCGAAGGCTGGAATGAAGAGCAAAGGCCGGGCATTGTGCACCGATTGGACAAGGACACTTCTGGAGTTTTGGTGGTGGCGAAAACGCCGCTCATGCACCAGCACCTTTCCAAACTGTTTCACGACCGAGAAGTGGAGAAAATTTATCTGGCTTTGGTGAAGGGAGTCCCTTTGACGAATCAAGGTAAGATTGATGCTCCTCTCAAACGAAGCAATAAAAATCGTCAAAAAATTGCCGTACACCATGGGGGCCGTCATGCCATCACGCACTTTAAGGTTTTGCAGACCTGGCAAGACATGAGTCTGCTGGAAGTTCGCATTGAAACCGGTCGCACGCATCAGATTCGTGTGCACTTGGCGAGCATTGGGCATCCTGTGGTTGGAGACGGAACTTATGGAGACACGGCTTTCAACAAAATCATTCGCAAAAAAACAGGACTCAGCCGTCAGTTCTTGCACGCTCAGAAAATCAGTTTCGAAAAAAGGAGCTTTGAGGCTCCCCTTTCTAATGATTTGGCCGAAACGATTAAGCTTCTGTCGTAGCTTCTTCTTTAGCGGCAGCTTTTTTAGGAGCCTTGGCTTCTAGAGCGGAAACCTTCAATACCTTGAGTAAGGTGTATTTTTGACGGTGACCTTGAGTTTTTGAGTAGCGTTTCTTTGCTTTCATTTTGAATACGCGGATTTTTTCGCCCTTTCCGTGTTCCATCACTTTGCATTCCACATGAGCTCCAGAAACGTAAGGCATTCCAAGTTTCATGCTGACTTCTTCTTCGTTGCCGATCATGTAGACCTCTTTGATTTTGATGTTCTCACCTTCTTTAACGTCCATCAACTCAACTTCAAGCTCGTCTTTTTCACGAACTTTGTACTGTTTCCCTCCAATAAATACAACTGCGAACATGTTTTTTAGTTAAAATAGCTCGTGCACTTTACGTAAAATCGGGTGGGAATGCAAGAGAAAAAACTTTCTCCAATTCTTCCATTTCTTCGGCTCTGAACTCGTCCAGCACAAAAGCGTCCAGTGCCATTTGCTCTGGGGCGTGAGTGCCTCGGCTTTCTATTCCAAGGCGGAGACGGGGGAATTCATTGGTGCCGAGCTGTTCGATGATGGATTTCATGCCGTTGTGGGTTCCGGCTGAACCTTTTTCTCGATGCCGAAAAGTGCCCAGCGGGAGGTCCACGTCGTCAAAAATCACTAAAATGTCCGTGAGTGGAACTTTGTAGTACTGCACAAAATGGCTCACGGCGTGGCCACTCAAATTCATGAAACTGAGAGGCTTGATGAGCATGATTTTTTCGCCATTCAGGGATTTTTCGCTCACTAGGCATTTGTTCTGCTCTTTGAATTCAGGGAAATCGTGATGCTTGGCAAACCAATCCAGCCAGAGAAAACCGGCATTGTGCCGAGTTTTTGCGTACTTGGGGCCAGGATTTCCTAGTCCAAAATAGAGCTTCATAGTTCGTGGTATTCGAAAAAGTGAGGGCCGATCTTTAGGATGTCGCCGTGTTTGGCTCCGCGACGTCGAATTTCGGATTGAATTCCCATTTTCTGCAACACATCGTAAAGGCGTTGAATGGCCTCCTCTTGGTCGAGATTGGTCATGCGGGAGATTTGCTCGATTCGACGACCTTCCACATTGTAGAGTTCACGCAGAGGTCTCAATTCCGTGTCCATGAGTTGATCGTTGATCATTTTCTCAAAGTTTTCGAGATTGATTTCGTGCAGATGGGTCACTTTAAAGGACTGATCTTCAACCATGACTTTTGGAATGTAGAGTTCTTCTTCAGGTTCTAGGCCGTCTGAGCGATCCACGTCCACTGGAAGTAGGGAATTTTCACGTTCGGACTGAACTGTATTCCAGAGTTCGAATGCAAAATCACCCAAGCCTTCCCCACTGACCCCAGAAATCATGCGGAATTTCCCTTTGAGTTCGGGATGAATTTTCAAAAACGCAGAGCTCAATTCTTCACGGTCTTCGTGAGGGATTGCATCGATTTTGTTCATGGCCACCAAGAAATCCTTTTCGAGGAGGCTTGGCTTGTAGTGTTTGAGTTCTTGAATCAGAACACGGTATTGGTCGAGCATGTCTCGACCTTCGTAACAGAATGGATCGAGTAGAAACACCAATGTTGCGGCTCGTGAGATGTGTTTTAGAAAGGCATCTCCGAGACCCTTTCCTTCTGAAGCACCCTCGATCAAACCTGGCATGTCGGCAATGACAAAATTCTGAGTTTCATCGCCACCGTATTTGGAAAGATACACAACCCCAAGATTTGGGACCAGTGTGGTGAAAGGGTAATCTCCGATTTTTGGTTTTGCCGAAGAGACGTGAGAAATCAAAGTGGATTTTCCTGCAGAAGGAAAACCAACCAGTCCTACGTCGGCTATCATTTGCATTTCTAGGCGTAAGTCCACTTTCTCTCCAATGTCGTCTAGTTCCGCAAATTTTGGTGCTTGTCGTGTGCTGGAAACAAAGTGGGCATTCCCATAACCTCCCCTTCCTCCTCGTGCTGCGGTGAATCTGTCTCCTGGTTTTTTGAGATCGGTCAGTAATTCTCCACTTTCTTGATTGTAAACCAAGGTTCCAAGTGGAACCTTTAAAATGAGATCTTCTCCTGCGCGCCCAGCGCAGTCGCTGTTGTGACCGTGCACACCTGTTGAGGCGATGAAGTGTTTTTTCCCAGAGAAAGTTCGAAAAGTGTTTAGATTTTCGTCCGCTTCAAAAATGACGGATCCTCCGTTGCCTCCGTCACCTCCATTTGGAGGGCCGGCTGAAACGAATTTTTCTCGAGTAAAAGCCACCATCCCATTGCCACCACGCCCACCTTCTAGGGTGAGCGCTACTTCATCAAAAAACATATTTTAGGGTTAGTCGAGTTCGGACTCGATGATTTTTTCAAGTACCTCGAACGGATAATCGCCGACCAGCTTCTTTCCATTGAAGAAGAAAGTTGGGGTGCCAGAAATACCATAAGTTCGGCCTTGTGTAAAATCGGCTTCTACTTTGGCGGCCATTTCATCGGATTCCAAGCAAGTTTTGATGTCCACTTTGAGGCTTTCTCCTGCGGCCAATTCAATGAGGGCTGGTTTTGGATCTTGTTGCCCAGACCAAGTCGCCATTCCACCGAAAATCAAATCGTGCATTTTGAAGAATCCTTCATCCCCTGCTTTGGCTCGTACGCATTCCGCGGCTTCTGAGGCTGCTTTGCTGTTGGTGTGAGAAGGCAGTGGGTAGTGCTTGAAAACCAATTTCACTTTGCCTGTGTCGATGTATTTTTCTTTGAGTTGTGGAAGTTTTTCGCGAACGAATCTGGCGCAGTAAGGGCATTGGAAATCACTGAATTGAAGGATGGTCACTGGGGCGTCGGCCTCTCCCATGACAGCTCCTCCTTCTGTGCTGACGGAGACGAATTCGAGTTTGTCTGGATCAACTTTGTCTTCGGCATTTTCTATTCCGGCTCGGTCGTTTCCTAAAGCGTTGTCTTGAGATCCTCCAGAAAGGATGAATCCAAAGGTTAGTCCTATCAACAGGAAGCTTAAGCCCACCCAAAGGACTTGTGAATTTTCTGATTTCATTTGTGGCGTGGTGAAAAAATGAATTATCTGCATCTTAGCATATTGTTTTGTACTTCAAAATAGTGTAAATAAGATTAGCTGCACTCAGCAGGCCGAAGTGGCGGAATTGGTAGACGCGCGGGACTCAAAATCCCGTTCCTTCACGGGAGTGTGGGTTCGATTCCCACCTTCGGCACCAAAAATTTGACAAAGGACTACACGGCAGATAGGCTTCGGTCTTGTTTTAATTATTTTATGATGAGCGATAAATTTGTTTTTTCAGCTTCTGCTAGTGGCCCGCTTAGCCCTTTGCAAGGAGAAAATCTGTCTGAAGATCAAAAACCTCAGGCAGAAGTGAGCTTGAATTTTTTGCAAAAAGATTCTTCCATCCAGATGCGGGTTTCTATTGTGCTGGGAAGATTCCTATCGGATCAATTTGTGGAAATCTTTAATGAACAATGTTTGTCGATTCAGGATCCACTTGATCCAGCTGGACCAAGAAAATCACGCCCTGTCACTCCAGAGGAAATGGCTTTGATTAGGAAAGATGTGATTGATGAATTGATGCGGAATTCACTTAGCTCTAGATCTACTGGGTCTATGTATGGAGAAGTGCCTATTTCAGGTCAAATTCGTGCTTGCACAGCTAGCTTTAGTCGAGGTGATTTTCATGCCCTTGCTGTACTTGGTTCGGAAGGAGTTCAGAGAGAGGAACGGGCCACTTTGACGAGTGGAAAGCCAGATTCTTTAGCGGTGGTGATTGGTTTTTTGCAATGTTTAATGCCAGATATAAAGGCCATTGCTCGCAAGGCTTTGGCTCAACTTCACCCCGACTTGGATGTAGATGTCCAAGCCGCCCGTATTCCAGACATTGAGAGGAGCATTTACGATCAGTGGACTTTGCCTTTTTCTACGAGTGTCCCTCCGAGCTACATTTCTACTCATTTGCGCAAGTTTTAATAAACCCACCTAATGGAAAAATTTGACATTGATCATCTACCTCGTCGAGCGGCTGAACATTTAATGGGGCGCAGAGGACTGGCTTCTGGCTCCATTCCAACTGTGGGTTCAGATAGTCAAGCAATTGATCGAGATCCTATTGTGGAGATTAGCCTTGATATTAGAGATACTTATTTATTATTTGGTAAGCTTGGAATTGTTTTGAAGGGCTTGCTTCCTGGTGAATTGGTGGAGATCACGAGAGGACCACTCCTTGCTGGAACTGAAGGTATTCTTCGGGAAGATCTTATTCCAAATGAGAGTGGAGGGTTGAGTGTTGAAGGAGTGCAGAGCACTGGTTGGCAGCGTGTTTTGGATACAATATGTTTCGGTCCGAAAGTCACTCTAACAACTGGATCAATCGTGCCTTTGAAGGATATTATCCGAGTTTTAGAGAGTCTTGCGCCTACTTTTGAAAGACCTGTAGATGAATGTTTGAATCGGACTGTATCTGGTTGGACTCTTGAAAAAGGTTTGAATCCAGCTTTGCTTGGATGCCAAGGTCGTTGGGCATCTTCGGCATCAAAAATACCAAACATTTGAGAAGTACGTATTTGACAAGCTAGTCCACGGCCGATAAGCTCGGCTTTCGTTTCGTTGACTTATTTCTAATCAACCCAATTCATGAGAAAATTCAATATTGCCGACCTTACTCCTCAAGATGCTCAAGTTATAGCGGGGCGTCATGCAGATGCAGTAGATGTTATTTCACCTGTCAACCCACAGTCCTATCCACGTAACAGATATAAACCTTTTGCACATATAAGGCTGAACATAGGGGATGTTTCTTTGTTAAGATCTCGCCTCGAACTTGTTTTAATGAATCTAGCTCCTGATGAATTGGTGGAAGTCACGCAAAGGCCTGTTCCTGCTGGAGCTGAAACTCTTCTTCAGGAAGATCTCATCCCAAATAACCATGGGGGTTTGAGTTTTAGAGGAATACCTCGTAATTGGGTCCAAAATCTTCTTGACCCTATTACTGGGAGGCCTCATGTCACTCTTACGAACGAGGCTCACAGAGGAGTGCCTTTGGATTGTATGATTGACTTCATAGAAACTTTGGCTCCTTCTTGGAAAGAGCCTTTAAGACGCTGTTTGAATCAGATTGCGTCTGGTTGGAATCTTGAGGATGGTTTAGATCCGGCTTTGCTGCGGCCACGAGATTGAGAGATTCCGCGATCTTCTCCTGAAGCGACTTCCCCACCACTTTTTCTATTTCTTCCACGGTTGCGGCTTTTAGTCCGTCAAGAGAGCCGAAGTGTTTGAGGAGTTTGAGTTTGGTTTTTTCTCCGAGGCCGGGGATTTTGTCTAAAATGGAAGCGGTCAAATGGGCGGCCCGGCTGTCACGCTGGAAACTTATGGCAAAACGATGAGCTTCATTGCGGAGATTTTGGAGAATGTGTAAGGCACCAGATTCGGCTGGCAATAAAAGTGGCAAAGATTGATTTGGACGGAAAATCTCTTCTTCTCTTTTGGCCAAGCCGATCATGGGAATGCTTAGGCCGTACTTGTCTCGACTGGCCAAAGCGGAACTGAGTTGACCCTTTCCTCCGTCGATGACTATCAAATCCGGCTTGGTCTCAAAAGAGGCGTCCGCGTGTTTTTTGCAATCGTAAGCCAGGAAATGAGATTTTTTCTCGGCGAGTTCGGCGAAGGCCTGAGGGAAATGTTTGATTGGCTCAAAGCCCAGTCCTTCGTAAAAGCTAAAATTGTCGTCAAAACACGTCAGATAAATCCGTTTTGGTTTGAGGGTTTTTATGCTCTGGTGCAAGAGTGCGGAGGCCACCCCACGCTGGCGATACTCGGGAGAAACGTAGAGGGAACGCAAAAGAAGTTGACCTTTCTCACCTGGAGTCAGCCAGACAAGTCCGATTGGAATTTCTCCATCGTAGGCCAAATAATATTCTTTTAAATCCCCACGGACTTCTCGATCTCCGTGCCATTCTTCTCGCAATTGTGCAATGTGGTCGGCGCGTTTTTTGCTGCCTTTTGTAATCTGGAATGGAAGTGGAAC
>CAYGAB010000047.1:0-6944 GCA_964347725.1 uncultured Candidatus Peribacteria bacterium
TATCCAGAGGACGATTACCGTTTCGTGTCTCGAATCAAGAGCCAATTGGAAGAAGACACTAAAATTCCTTATTTTTTTGATGTGTTGGATTTCAAAACAATTGAGTCAGCAGAGCTGAAAGAGCACATCGCTTTGCATGGAGTGGAGATTTACAAAAAATGATGTGGTTTGACTTATTTTTACAGCGTACTAATCTGTCAATATGCGCAAGAAAATCAGGTTTAATTCGGTGGTTTGGCAGGAAGGTGAGTATTACATCGCTCAGTGTTTGGAGGTGGAGGTTTCCAGTTTTGGTAAAACGAAAAAAGGAGCACTTTTGAATCTCCAAGATGCCTTGATTTTGTATTATGAAGACGCTTCTTTCCCCGAGAAAGCAGAGGTCCATGATCCCACCGTTGAATCCATAGAACTTCAGTATGCCTAGACTTTTAGCGATGCATTTTGCTCACCATGATGTCATTTTGCATTGCATTTTGACATTAGAGGCCTTTCAAAAGTTGTGAGGTGTTGAGTGACACGGAAGGATAAGGCTTTTTTAGCTCCACGCGCTTGACAAGCTTGCCTTTTTGTGATTTAAAGGTGTCTTCGGTTTTAAATTTAACGATAAACTTTATGTCTGTCGATAGCTTGCCAGCCTCACGAGAAAACGCTCTTATTGTTGTTTCTGCGTCTCCTGCTTTTGCTCCCGCTGTGGAAGCGCCAATCGCTCCTGTTCGTATTGATTTGGGAGACGTTGATTCCATGACCGCCACTTTGGTGGACCAAGATCCTTTGTTTGTGGGATTGAAAGAACTTTTGGACGCAAAAGATGATTTGGCTCGAGCAATTTCTGCCAGATTTACGCAGACTATTGCCCATTCGGTGCGTGCTGCGAGTAGGTCTTTGGATCTTTCAGCTAACAACAATCCTAAAAGGAATGCTGAGAGCTTAACTGAGGGCTTAACGTTTGTTGCTCTTAAGCTAGCTATTCAGAAAGAGATGGAGGAATTGTTGGAACATATGATGCCTGGATCGATTGATGAGGCTGTGGATGAATGGGCTAAGCGTGTGAAGATTGCTTATTCTACAAGAGATAGGATTGCGCTCGATAATTTCGTCACTACTGATTTTCAAGGTCTCAAGATAGCGGGAGATGTCATGAAGGCTCAAATCAATGTAGGTTTTCATGAGATGGTGGATGCGATTGCGAACTCCTTGACTGCTGTGATTCCTGCGGATCAAGAGGATCTCTGTTCGGAGCTTAGGTCCATTCTTGATGCGCAGCGAAATGCCATGCTGCCACCTCGTGCAGAAGGATCGACTGATTTTGTTGGCACTGCTAGTGGGGCAGTTACGGCGGGTCACACGGCTTTGCAGCACAGATTGGACACGAGATACAATGGCTTATTGGCGGAATTTCAAGATCAAACAAGTCTTCAAGCAAAAGAAGCAAAAATTAAAGAACATGCCGACCGTCTCGATAGAAATGCTGGGTCATTCATGGGCCAATTGGTGAGATTGTTGAAGGCGGAGGCATCTAGTAGCAAGGTGGAGGTATCTAGTGGCAATGGTCCGAAAGTAGAAGAGAATTCTTTGCTAACAATGGCTAGCTTGGAGCATCAAGCGACTCTCTTGCGAAATGGCTTCTGTCAACTGGCTCAGGCCATGTTTGAAGCGAATGTTACAATTGTAGAGCCTTCTGCTTTGGCTTTGCCTTCAGAAAAAATGAAGGCTTGTGTGCTTGCCTTCCAGCAGTATTTGAATTTGCAGAATCTTGTGGTTACTGATCGTAGCGTTGCTGGCCTCAATGTGGTGTCGGCTTTTGATATTTTGGCGGAAGAGATGGTTGGTGTTGTTGCTGAGTATGTGAAGGGAGGCGTAACGGTCACTGGCGCGCGAGAATCGGCGGTGGATGTAAAGATTGAAAGGCTAAAATATTTGATGAGCAAATGGGCTTTTGAGGCGAGTCAAAAGTTGGTTGCTGAGTTTGGTTTGAACGCAGATCCTATTGCGCAATTGACCGCTGGAAATGCTGATTTGGTCAAGGCTCAAGGGGTCGTCGCGAATGCACTTGATGCTCACTCTAAACAACTTGCAGAGGAACGCAAGCTTATTGCAGGTGGACTCACAGGATTGCATACCGCAGCGGGTCATACGAGTGATGCTCTTCATCAATTCAGCACAGCTATTAACGAGTCTCTGGAGGAAGTCTGCACGTCGTATGCTGTACTTCAGGGTGCTCTGACTCGAATTGAAGGAAACATTGGGACAACTTTGCAGGAGCAAGTTGGTGCTATGGCTGGAATTGAAGAAAGAATTGCAACAACTGTGCGGGATCAACTTGGGGCCTTAAGCAAAGCGGCTCAGGCCGGGTATGCAGAGGGTGTTCGAGCAGGGCATCAAGAAGGTTCGACACGCGGACGTTTCGTGGGAGCCTTTCTTGGTAGTGCTTTAACGGTGGTCGTGCTCGGATTTGCAGGGTCCGCTTACATGCTATTTAAAGATAAGCCTGAGCGAACTACTGTTTCTGCATCGACGGTGGATGATAGAAGGGGAGAAGGTGTGGAGGGAAAGCCTGAACTTGTGACCGTTCAGTGTGAGGGCGGAAAAGTCAAAAAAGTTTGGGCGACGGCTGATGCCAATCAAACTGCCTTGTGGGAGAGCGATTCTTCTGACCTTGCAGTATTTGAAGACACGACACGATTCGTTCGTCAAGGAAATGTCTTTGAATTGCCTTACAATGTTGCAACGGTTTGCGCCGATGGTGAAGCGCAAAAATTGATTTTAGAAAAACGTTGATTAGTGGTCCATTTTCCAAATATCGCAGAGTGCTTGCATTGTTCGGTTTATTTCTTCCTCTTTGAGGTCCATGGTTTTGACTACGACTGGGTCTGTACTCCAGTCTTCATGGAATTTGATATTATTTCCATCTAAATAAAATGGATAGGGATCAGGTTCATTTTCTTCATTTGCTTCCGCGGAATGTATTGTGGCTTTGAAATCTTTGTCGATCCACAGTATCTCTATTTTTCCTTCATTGTTTGCCACTAACTCATTTATGGTTGCCCATCCGGTTTTTCCATTACGAACGATTTCACGATGCATATTACGTCTGTAGGTGAGGACCCCATCAGTTAATGTTCCATCTTTAAATGTTCCTTCCCATACTATATCCTCTCCAATTTTCTCTCCTTTTACTAATTGGCCATTTTCCCATGTTCCTTTTCTAACGAAGAATGTAGATTTATGGGTTCCTTCGCCTGTATATTTGCTGATTTCCTCTTCAGATATTGGATCATCGATTTTTTTAGCCACTGTTTCTGTTGAGGATGCAGGTGCAGCGACTAAGCCCAATCTATTGTTATGTGGTCCCTTACTGGCTTCGATTCGTCGATATTCTGTCGTGAGCTTTTCGCACATTGACTTTGCATTGTTTTGTTTGAAAATTGGCTCCCATAGCACGTCATTATTTGATGTAGATGCCACTGCACCATCTTTAGTTGAAAAAGGAGTCTCTTTGTCTAGGTTATCATAAATACTCTCGACTTGGCTTACTCTGTCTTCATCGTAGATTTTGCTGGCAGTTTTTATGATGGCCAATTTCAGGTCGCCAAAACGTTTGTCGTCGGCGTCCCAATAATTATCTTTATTATTATTTTCTATAATTCCCTTTGTGCTTCCATTTAAGCTAAATATTATTTGTGTTTCGGTGGCTTGCCATTTTAGGCCGATTTCACCTTCTGCTACTCTTAGCATCCAGTTTACGGAATTATCCGCCAATGCTTCCTTTGGACTTGGATTTGAACTGTCTGGAAGGACTTTCATGTTGTCCTTGTTGCCGATTTCTGCCCATTTGTATCCAATTTTTGCGTAGCGTTTCTTTTCGCCATTTTCCTCTTTTGTGTAAGTTAGCTCAGAATCGACAGCCTCTTCAAAACTCCAGGTTTCTTTGTCGAATAATTCAGTTTTTTGAACATACTCGCTGTAGCGTTTATTAATATCATCTACGAATTCGCTCGAATCGCCTTTGATGGAGAGCTTGCCTCCGAATGTTTCGTCTTTTGCGACTTGCATGTCTCTGCCTTCTGCGGCAAACCCTAGTTGGCTTAATACAGGCATTGCATAAAATGGATCGTCTTTATCTTTTGCTTCTGGGGCGATTTTATTTGTGAGCACGTAGGTAAGTGCTTTTCTGGCGAGGACAGCATCATTAGCGGCATCTAGCATGTTGTCGTATTCCATGGAGCCAATGCTCCATTTTCCACCATCTTTTTTCTCTACCTTGATTTGACCTAGATCGTAGCCTTTGTATGCAATTGGGAAAGAAATGGTTTGCTTGCTGTCTTTTTCTAGGCTGACCGAACAGTCTCCTTCCTCTTTCCCGAATTCAGTTTTTATTTTATCTTGAATCAAGCGGTGGTTATTCCGTTCTAAGTTTGGGCTTCGTGTATCTACCTTTGCTGGGCCTTGTTCATTGGCTTCTGTGGAAGGCAAGGCGTAGATTTTATAATCATCTCCTTTCGCTTTATGATATGTGTATCCCTCTTTTGGGTAATAGTTTTCACCTGTCTTAACGCAGTATCCTGAAAAAACTGCTTCTGCTGCAGTCCAAGATTCTTTTTGATTCAATGTTTCCCAATGGGGAACTAGTTTGTAGTTGGTTCCCTTGTCCCATGCATTTTTATCTGCTGCTCCCCAGCCGTATAAAGAGGTGTAGTTTTTCCCATCGGAGTCTTTCACAAGGAGGGTTGATGCGATAGCTTCTGCTTTAGTCCAAGTATCTTTTTTTAAAAGAGTTTCGTAGTCAATTGGTTTTTCTTTGGTTGTTTCTGTCGTTGTGCTTTCAGTTGCAGCTGGAGCTACCGCTACTAGTCCTCCTGTAGAAGTCGCCTCACTTGTTTTTTTCACAATTTTCCAGTTCTCAATGTCTGTATCTGTAGTTGTGCTTGATTCTTGAAATTCGTATCCTTCTATTGTTAGTGCCTCTTCCTCGTCGAGTGTTGACATGTCGAAGAGCCCCGAGAAAATTGCTTCTCTTCTACACCAAATCGGCTTTGCATTCAGTTCATCCCATTTTGGGTCAACTTTGTAATTGCCTGTTTTGCTGTTAGCCCAATCCCATCCTAGGCATGGCACTGGGTCGCCATTCTCGTTTTGCGCTAAGAGTCCCGTTGAAAGGGCTTCTGCTGCGGTCCATGTGGGTTTATCTAAGAGGTCCTGATAGTCGACTAATCCAATTTGAATGCCTACTTCGGGTTTTGATGGCGTTGTATCTGCGGTTCCTGTTGATTCACTTTCTTCCTCTTCCTCTTCCTCAGTTTCTGCCACCGCTGCCATCTCTGCTGGGGTGGGGAGCAATGTGCACGAAATGTTTGCGTAGACTGAGTTAGGTTTTCGTGTGACGTAGAGGCGGCCATTTTCTAGCCAGATTATGTCGCCTTCTTCAATCACGTTAGCCTCTTCTATTCCGTTAGTTTTGTCGTGCGTTTCATTGTACTCGGTGAAAATATGTTTGTAGATGATTTTCAGCAAAGCTGTAGACCACTCAATGTCTGTGATGGTCTCTTTGATGATTTGTGTGATTCCTTTTTTTGCATTCACATCGGCGGCATCCACAGTATGCTTATCCATATTGAGTTTAAGAGCGTTTTCAACAACTTTATCTGCCAATTTTCCACGTTCTTTTACATAGTCAATTCTATCTGCCACTTCTTTGGCGTGGGCGGTTGATTTGGCTAGGCCAGTGGCGTCTGTTTCAACGTAAGCATTTGGAGTTTCACTCATTTTTCAAAGTTAAATCTCCGTATTGTATCACGAAAATTGGGTTTTGGATAGACTTGCAAGCTCAACTTGGTTGGTGCAAGTTAGGTGATGAGTTTTAGTTCGGAAATTCTGCTGAAGATTTTGTCTTTGGAGACCAAGCTTAAATCGTATAGTTTTGCCGTAGCTGCTAGAATTGCATTGGGGAAAGTGAGGTTGTAATTTCTCTTCAAGTTGGCGGCTTCTTTTGCGATGTTTGTATTCAAATCTAGAACGGTGAATTCGTCTAAAAAGTTTTCGACTAGGCTTATTTCTTCTTTGGTCAGTTTTGGTTTGGCCAACAACTCGGTGACGCTCACCACAGAAATGAAAGCCAGAGGTTTTACAGAATCAACAAAATCGCCGATTTCTTTTTGCCCTTCAAGGTAGTAGATCAGAATGTTTGAATCGAGGAGGTACATCGGTTTTATTGCCACTCTTTACGGATCTCTTTTTGGAATTTTACTCCATCTCCAAATAGATTTTTTCCTTTGCCGAAGAAGCTTATTTTGCTTTTGAGTTTTGGAAATGCAAAAATCTGAACTTTGAGTTTTTTTGCAGCTTCAGCGACTTTTCTGGATGGGGCGACTTTAGTCATGGCTTCAATTTAGTGTATTTTCGGCTTTTAATCAATGAAAGCTCAACTTGCTTTAAGTGGTCTTGGTGGGCATTTTAGATGCAGACGAATTCTTATCTTTTTTCTTTTTCTTTATGTTTTCTTTTGGCCCCTTTTTAATCACTTTCCGAGAATCCTTGGAAGCGGCGTTGGTGGTGGGAATCATTCTGGCTTACCTCAAGCAGGTGAAGTCCACTCAATTCAACAACATTGTCTACATGGGCATTGTGTCGGGAGTTTTATTTGCCACGGTGGTGGCTTATGTTTTTGAGCATTATTTGGGAGGATTTAAAGGGCCTCGCGAGGAGTTGTTTGAAGGAGTCACCATGGTGGTGGCGGCAGGATTGATCACCAGCATGATCCTGTGGATGCGCCAACAGAAAAATGTGGCGGAGCAACTGCATAAGAAAGTCCAGGTTCATGTGGACAAGCAGCGCACGTTTGGATTGTTTTTGTTGGCTTTCTTGGCGGTGGGTCGGGAGGGGGTGGAGACCGTTATTTTTCTGAATGCCTCGAGTTTTTCTGGAAACGGATCTTCTTTTTGGAGTGG
>CAYGAB010000048.1:0-6909 GCA_964347725.1 uncultured Candidatus Peribacteria bacterium
CAAGTCGGGAATGGTCAAACCCAGTCTTGATGCCGATGTCAAGGAGCTTACGAGCAAAATCCTGCAAATTTCGTTCTGGTCCAAGGGCTGTTTCTGGCATGGAATTGAGGCTGAAGAAACAATTTAGCTCATCTGCTGCCTCCCCTGCAAAGCCCGAATGAGGGTGGCGTCGTCGGTGTATTCCACGTGGCCGCCGGTGGGGATTCCACGAGCAATTCGGCTCACATTTAGAGGGCGAAGTTGGGACAATTTTCTTTGCAAAAACAAAGCCGTGGTGTCGCCTTCTAAATCTGGATTCAGTGCCAAAATGATCTCTTCCACGAGGCAGTTTTCCTCGGTAAGACGCAAGTACAATTCGCCCATTCGCAGTTGTTCTGGACCAATTCCGTCCAGCGGAGAAAGTCGGCCTTCTAAAACGTGGTAGAGTCCACGGTATTCGCCGGTTTTTTCGATCGCTAAAAGGTCCAAACTCGTTTCCACAATGCAGAGCAAACGTGAATCGCGAGCTGAATTTTGGCAAACGCCACACAATTTTTCTTCGCTCAAATGAAAACAGCGTTCGCAACGTTCCACGCCTTCGTGCAGTTTCAGCAGAGATTCTGCAAATCGGCGAGTGGGGTCATTGCCTTTTTTGAGGAGATGAAAGGCCAAACGCTGAGCACTTTTCGGGCCAATGCCAGGCAAGCGAGAAAGTTCCTCAATCAAATTTTTTAGCGAAGTGGGGAGCGCGTTCATGGGCTCAGTGTAGCGTTCCGAATGCTTCCGATCAAATTCACAAAATAATTTGGTCTGGGGACGTATTTGAGCACCATGACGTCCTTGATTCCGGTGGTGATCAACTGCACCTCGCCATACCCAAGAATGGTCGGCACCAAACCGTGGGTTGCTTTGCGAACCTCATGGATGTCACTGATTTCGACATAATGGATGTCGTGTCGAACGTAAGGGAAAAAATCAAAAATGATCACGCGTTTGTCGGTGACTACCCAACAGCCAATTTTTCTGCGGAGAAGAAAAATAAAAAACCAATGATGACCCAAGGTCAGCACACCCAAAATTAAAAAATAAGCGATTTCATGCACGATAGGCCAGTCATTGGGGATCATGTGGGCCACCGAGTAAATCACCAATGCTGAAAACCATGCAATAAAATAAAATAAAATCGGCAACCACAAACTGACCCAGTGATCGTCTATCACGTCCAGAATTTTTTCATGCGCCTGCAAACGCAGTGTGGGATCTAAAAGAGCACGAACCATGCCAAAAAGGACAAAGGAATAAAAAGAACAATCAGCATGAAATACATGAGTTTCAACCACACGATTCCGGTACTTTTCATGCGGCCACGGTGCTCTTCACCGAGTGCCCAAATTTGAGTTTCCAGATAGGTGTTGGTGTCTTTGATCACCAAAGCCAACCACCCCAAAGAAAAAAGATGGAGGAGGACGATGCCGAGGATTAGCCAAAGAGTCATGTGCCAAGAAAAAACACTTTCATTGTATCAAGAAAACTCGAGTACCACACCTCTCATTTTTTTGTTAGGATGTTTTTGCCTCCACCACACACCATGGCCTTCACCGAATTTCTTCTGCCGATTTTGATCACGCTGTTTTTCTCAGGGGTGGCTTCGGTTTTTTATTATCGACATTATCTAAAAAGAGACATCGCCATCTCAATCGTGCTCTACAGTTTGTTCGTGTTTTGCATCGTTTATTTTGTGTCTTTTGAAGACAACATGGGCTTGGGCTTGGGGCTTCTGGGCATTTTGAGTTTGATTCGTTTGAGGTCCAGTGTGGACAATTTGGTGGACATTGGCTTTGTTTTTTACTCGATCACTTTGGGGCTTTTGAATGCCGCCATCCAAGAAAGTTTGGAAGTGGTTTTGGGGCTGAATGTGTTTTTATCGCTGATGATTTTGCTGCTCGGATCTGGAGTGGTGTTCAAACGCAATGTGGCCACCACCATCATCACTTTTGATGATTTGGATTTGGACCGTCTGGCCGATCCAACTTACTTAAAAAGTCGAGTCAAACAGCGTCTGCACGTGACTCCTTTGGATTTGCAAGTGGACAATGTCAATTACCTTCGCGATTCCGTTACGGTGACCGTCACTTATGAACGTTCCGTTTAAGCCTTCTTTTTTGGAGCTGAGCCAATTTGAGTCCATGCCATTGGAATCTTTTTTCAACGTGAAAGATCCGCTCGCAGCAAAAAGAGAAGAATTCAAATTTCTGGTGCCTTTGGAAAAAATCTCATCTCTTTTGGAGGTCTTTGCCAAGACACATTTCTTGAGCACCTACGGAAATGAATCTTTGCAAAATTATCACAATCTTTATTTTGATACGCCAAATTTTTTGTGCTTCAAGCACCATCGCCAGGGCAAATTCAATCGCTTGAAAGTTCGTGTTCGCACTTACGTGAGCAGCACAAAAGAGAGTTTTTTAGAGATTAAAAGGAAAGTCAAAGGGCGCAGCACGGAAAAAAACAGAATTGAAGCGCAGGCGCCTTACACACATCAATTTCATTTGGATTTTTTCAAGCAAAAATTAGAGAAGCATGCCATTGAGGCGGATCAACTGGAGCCAGTTTTAGAAGTTTCTTACCAACGGCTTTTTCTAATTTCAAAAGATTTTTCTCAACGCGTGAGTTTGGATTTCAACATAGAAGCCAAAGACTTGGAGGGGCACACGGTCCAGCTCGCGCCAGATTTTGCAGTTTTAGAAATCAAAGATCGGCACAGACCCAAAGAACTTCTCCAGAAATTAAAGGTTTTGAGAGTTCAGCCAGGAGCTTTTTCAAAATATTGTTTGGCCCTCTGCTTGCTCAAGCCAGGGCTTGCTGTTAATGCTTGGAAGCAACTCTTAAAACGCGTCAACCCAGCCACCTCTCATGTCGGAATTTAAAAAATTTTTCTTACTCTTGATTTTTGGAACCTTGGCCGTCTTGCCCATGGCTTATGTTTTGGGGCAACGCTTGGGTGTGGCTCAGCTTGAAAAAGAAAACCTAGCCAAAGAAACACCAAAAATTCGTCTGGACCCGAGCAAGGCAAATCATTTTGTTGAGGAGGACGGCGCTTTTGAATTCGATTACAAAAACACTTTAGAAGTGAAGCTGGTGGAAGGCATTGTGACCGTTCAAGGCCTGAGGCCCAAAGAGCCGATTTTTCAGATTTTTGAGCTTAAAACAGGCTTGGAGTTTGAAGCCAGTGCTTACACTTGTGAAACAAAAATGGAGCGACAAATTTGTTACAGCAAGGCAACGCCAAGTCAGTTGGTGACCAACATCACTTTGTTTCCTGAACTGGATTTGTCCAAACGCTTCACTTTTTTTAGCCGTGCGGAGGCAATCGATTGGGTCTTGAAAAGCCATTCGCCCAGAGATTACAGCAGCTTTGCCGATTCTTGTTTTGCCGATGTCACAAAAAATCACCCTCAAAGTGGTGCCATTTGTTACGCCAAAACCCAAGGCATTTTGGAAGGAGTGAACGGGAATTTTTATCCTGACGCGAGCGTTTCTTTGTGGAGTCTTTTGAAAATGATTTTTCTAGTCGGAGCTGAAAAAGACGCTGGATTTGACGAAAGGTTGTTGGACACAAAAATGTTTGAACTCATGACACGTTATCACTTGGCTTACCCTCTGATTGCCAAAGCTTATTACGAAGGCATTTTCCAAAACACAACAGGAGAGGACATTTGGCCAGACAGAGCCATTTACAAGGCCGAAGCCGAAGCGATTTTGGCCAATTTTAAAGCTTGGAATGCGGGGAAAACCCTGCGCAATTACACGGGGACCGACACCTTCATTTTGGAGGATCGTGTGCGGATTACAAAGGCAGATCACCATTTTAAATTCAAAGAGAAATCAGATGACGACGATTTCAATGTGAAAGCAAATCAAGCCGTGACTTTTGAACAAAATGGGAAAGGGGTGGACATTTATTTGTGGCACGCTGGCGGTGTGGAAGAATACTTCACTCACCTTTCCACCATTTCAGCATCCAGCATCCATTCCGTGGATTTGGAGTACGACCCAAGTCAGCCAAAAGCTCAGATAAAAGTCACCTTGAACAGCGGAAAAACAGAAGAATGGAAGCTCGATTTGGACTCAGACGAATTCGCCTACCTCGCCAATTCTCCAAATGGCACTTTGGACAACCCAGATTTATTGCCGAACAAATTAGCAAAAGGCGCCACTCGCAGTTTCACAAAAATAAAAATAAGTTTGGCTCACGAAGATTTCGAACACCTTTTTAAATTCAGAACCGTGAACACAAGCTACCCCGCCCACATGGAAATGATTTATCCAGACGGCCGCAGCGTTGAGAAATCCGTGATGATAAAAACCCGTGGCAATGCCAGCCGAGCCACCATAAAATCTTCCTATTCGATTGATGCTTTGGACGCTTTCAAAGAAAATTCCGACTACGCTTGGGACAATTTTCTGGACAATCGCAAAGGTTTCAAATTAAGAAGCCAAATCATGGATGAAAGCATGATTCGGGAGAAATTGGCCTACCAAACTTTTCAGGATTTCGGCTATCCAGCCCCACATTTTTTTGACACCGTTTTGGAAATCAACGGAGTGTTGATGGGCTTGTACCAAGCCACAGAACCCATCGACGACGATTTTTTCAAGAGCCGAAATTTGGACGTGAAGCACTACATTTATGCTTTAAACATGACTTCTCTTCACTCAGCCGACGTGAGCTATCACGTGAACGATGCAACAACGCTGGCTCATTACGAAGTGTCTGGAAGCGAAACAAAACTTTTGGAATTCATTCAGGCCTTGGACGCGCGAGATCCGCTTTTAATTCATTCCATCGACGTGCAAAACGTGTTCGATTACGCCATGTTTGTGTACCTAACAAATGCCTACGATTCTCTCAATCACAATTACTATTTGTATTTTGATGAATCCACAAAACTCTGGAAAATTTTCTTGTGGGACGGCGACACAGCTTTCAATGAAACGCCAGAGATCAGTGACGGTGCCTTTGGTGCCTTTGTCCAGAATCAGGAGGGTTGGAACAACAATCTTGTGTATTACGTTTTTCAGAATTTATCTCCTCAAGATTTCAAAACCTACTACGATTCTGCTCTCGAAAAATGGGCTCAAGAATCGCAAGTTTTGCAGGACAAAATTGACTTTCTTTTGTCGAATGAAGCCGAATTCTACATCTACGACAATCTCCTTTGGAACGGAAAACGAATGGAGCGCAACAAGCCTTTCTTTGACACAATCCGTGCCATTTCCGAACTCAAGGCCAAGCTAAAAAAGATCCAAAACAGCATAGAAATTTCTTCCAAACCGTAAGCGGAATCGGCCAGACCGTGGCCAAGAGGATAAGCCGCCAACAGCCAATAAGAACTCATTGTGTTTTTGCCAAACACATAACGCAAGAGCTTCCATCCCACGCCCAAGTACAAAAGCGCAGCTGCCAAAAGCCCCGCCAATCCAAGGTCGCTCCACCAATTCAGGACAAAATTGTGTGGATGCGGTGGCAGCTCAATTTCAGGAATGCCTTCCGCCAAAAATCGATCTTGATTCTCACGAAAAAAACTTTGATAAGCGCCTGGCCCAATGCCTTTTAACAGCCGATCTTCCATGCTTCCAAGCGTGACTTCATAAATTTGAGCCCGACGTTCCAGCGAATTGGCTTGGCCATAATGCCCCAATAAAATTTGAAATTTTGGAGTTTGAACAATGAAAGGGGCGCTCACCACGGCCGCCAAAATTCCAATCACCACCGCTATTTTTTTCCACGCCACAGGCATTTGTTTGAAGAGGAATAAAACCAACAGAATGCCGACAATTCCAATGGCGGTGTAACTTTGAGTGAGCAGCAAAATCAAAGCGCTGACCAATCCGCTCGCCATTTCTAGGCTTACATTTTTTCCAGATTGAAGTCTTGGCAAAGCTCTCAGGCAATTCCAAAGAAGCATGGGAGCAAACAGCATGGCCATCCAATTCGCACTTTCTATTTTCATGCTGTTCAGCGGGTCGATGTAGGGCCAAGCCAAACGTCCCATAAAATCCACCGATTCCCCCGGAAAAATCCCCGTAAAAAATTGGAGCAAAGCGGCAAGTCCCAAGCATAAAAAAGCGGCCAAAAAAGATTTTTCCATCCACTGCCTCACGCTTTTGAAAACGGGCAAAACGCTCAAAAAAATCCAACTCATCATGATCGGGCCAAAATACAAGCTCAGCACTTGGTCCAAGGGGCTCTTCACCACAGGTTCAAAAATGTCTTGAGTCCCCAAGATTTGAAACAGTCCACCCACTCCAAGCAATCCCATGGCGAAAAGGATCCATGGCGCTTGCCGTATCTCTTTCCAAGATGGCAGAGTCCAGCATTTGATCAAAAGTCCAAAAACAAACAGAAAACCTAGCAACAGTTCGTAGGCCCCAAACACACTAAAGAAATCCAAAAACGCACCAGACTGAAAAGGCGCTCGCCACGCATTCAAAAATTCCCAAAAATAATGATGAAAACGAAAATCAACCACGCCTGCCAACATCGCCCAAGGAAAAAGTAAAAAAAGCCCAAGGAAAAAACTGCGATAGGATTTTAAAATCCACTTCATGGGCGAATCAATTTCAAGAATTCCAATCGAGTGGACGGATCTTTTTTGAAAAGTCCTCTCAGCGCTGATGTGGTCACGTCGCTCATTTGTTTTTCCACGCCTCGTGCCATCATGCAAAAATGTTTGGCCTCCAGCACCACCGCCACGCCTTTTGGCGCGAGCAAGTCTTGCAATGCGTTCGCCACTTGCATGGTCATTCTTTCCTGATTCTGGAGTCGTCGAGCGTAGATGTCCACCAAGCGTGGTAGCTTGGACAAGCCAATGATTTTTCCATTGGGAATGTAGGCCACGTGCGCTTTTCCAAAAAACGGCAACATGTGGT
>CAYGAB010000049.1:0-6857 GCA_964347725.1 uncultured Candidatus Peribacteria bacterium
AGTCAATGCAGCGCATGGAGTAGCCCCATTCGTTGTCGTACCAGGAGAAAACTTTGGCCAAGTTGCCGCCGATCACTTGAGTTTCCATTCCATCCACAATGCTGGATCGGTCGTCTCCGCGGAAGTCGCTGGAAACCAGAGGTTCTTCTGTGTAGCCCAGAAATCCTTTCATTTTGCCTTCGGAGGCGGATTTGAGGGCGGCGTTGATTTCTTCGGCAGTGGCGGGTTTTTCCAGTTCCACGGTGAGGTCCACCAGAGAAACGACAGAAAGTGGAACTCGAACGGCGATTCCATTCAGTTTTCCAGCCAATTCAGGGACAACTAGGCCGATGGCTTTTGCGGCTCCGGTGGAGCTGGGCAACATGTTCATGGCCGCGGCACGAGCTCGGCGCAGGTCTCGGTGGTCGTTGTCGTGGAGGTTTTGGTCGTTGGTGTAGGCGTGGATGGTGGTCATGAGTCCGCGTTTGATTCCAAAAACATCGTTCAAGACTTTGGCAACGGGGGCTAGGCAATTTGTTGTGCAGCTGGCGTTTGAAAGAATGAAATCTGTGGCGGGATTGTAGTCTTGGTGGTTCACGCCCATCACGATGGTGCGGTCGATTTCATCTTTGGCTGGAGCGGAGATCATGACGCGTTTGGCGCCGGCTTTGAGGTGCATTTCGGCTCCTTCTCGAGAAGTGAAAACACCCGTGCACTCCAAAACCAAATCAATGTTTAGGTCTTTCCATGGAAGTTGCAGTGGGTCGCGGCTTTGAACAAGGATGGTTTCGTGTCCGTCCACGGTGAGTTTTCCAGGTTCGGCGGAAATGTCGGCGGGAAAAGTTCCATAATTGCTGTCGTATTTCAGCAGGTGGGCGGCACTTTTTGGTTCGCCCAAGTCGTTGATGGCTACGATTTCAATCGGCAAGGAGCCTTCATCTTTGAGTTTTTGGATGTAAGCACGAAAGACCATTCGTCCGATCCGTCCGAAGCCGTTGATTGCGATTCGCATAAAAGAGAAAGGTTAATTGCGGGCAGTATACTGGCCTTTCCTCTTATTTTGAACCCTTTTTTGGCGACTTTAGTACTGCTTCACTTTGGTGCGGTAGGAAGAAGTTCTCCACTCGGCACTTTCGGTTCCGTCGGCCCAGAGAATGGTGCGTTTCCAAGCGATCTGGCTGCGGCTCAGGCCACCCGTTCCAGCTATGGAATCTTCGGTTTGGTTGGAGGTGGTGAATGGGCCTGCCAAGGTCACTGCGCGCCCGTCGTTGGTGCCGTAGAATTCAATGATGGCGTCTTTGGCGTCGTTGGTTTTTGCTCGTACCAAGATGGGGCCAGGAGTGTTGTTAACAAAGACCAAATCTTGAGAGCCGGGGTAGATGGTTGAATCCAAGCCGTCTCCGTAGGCTTCGTAATAATGGACGTAGAGGCTGTGGTTTTTTTGCTTTTTGATCTCCAAGCCGGCGTTCATGGCGGCACGGTACATGGTTGTGGACGTTTGGCAGATTCCCCCGCCTGGAACTTTTTTAAGGTCGGTTCCATTGAAGATGGCGAGGGACGCTTGCCATCCTGCGGCGTAGGTCACGGGCCCTAAAATGGAATTGAAGGCGAATTCAGCTCCTTGAGGAATGACGAGGTTGTTGATTTTTTCGTCCATGGCTTTTTTGACGTTGAATTCACGTCCAGCAGGAGAGGTGGCGTAGTTGGAAATTCCTGTGGCGATGAGTGTTAGTTCACCCAAGTCACTGCCACTTTTGTTGACGATGCTTCCAGTCTCATTTTCTAAGGTGGCGGTGGATTCCCATTTGCCTTGGGACACGTCGGTTTTGATTTGGGCCAGCGTTTGTTCTGCGTTGAGTTTTTTTCCGTCTTTGACTTCGCCTTCGGTGGTGGCGTGATTGACTTCACCTGTTCCAGCGGCCAGAATCACGAGGTCACTGGCGGGGGTCACGGAGCTTTCCAGAGTGCTCATGACGTAATTCAAGAAAGCTTCATTGAGAGAAAGCGTGCCGGATTGGCTGGCTTTCTGAATGGCGAGGTCTTTCAGCTGCGCTGGGAAAGCCAAGCTTTGTCCGTCCATGCTGACCTTCAATCCACCGGTCAAAAGTTCTGTGACTTGAGTGGTGAGCGGGCTTAGGTCTGCCGCGGTGATCAGGTCTGGAGTCGAGCTGTCTATGGTGTAGGATTTCAAATCTGGGTAGTCGCCGGTGATCTGTTCCAAAAGGGTGTCCACGTCAAATTCCACTCCGGTGACTTCTGATTCCAGTTGTACCACGCCATTTTCCACCGTGAAGTGAGCGTTCTTTGGCAGGTCGGCTCCCCAATATTGACGGATCAAGTCTTCACTCCGAGCGGCGCTCCAAGAAAAATCGTAGTGATCTTTGGAATCGTTTTCGTCGAAGAGAGAGATGCTCGCCATGAGGGAACTTCCCAGGTTGGCCAGTTCATTGGCTTGGGCTTTCACTCCGAGTTGATACAGGTTCAGGGTCTTGCTTTCACCCAGAAGGCTCAATTCAAAAGCGGTTTGCAAGGGGTCTTCGTCGTCTTGTGCGGCGACCAAACTGCCGTGCAAAGTGCCGACCAAAAGGCTGAGGGTGAGGAGGCCGAGCGCGCCTCGCTTGAGAGAGCTGGACATGGATTGGTGTTAAATCTGGTTATTATAACATAGATTTAATCGTTTGCCAAGTTTCTGGTGGCACGCTAGAATTGGGGCCTTTCCATCTTCGTTCATGAACGATCAACTTTTATTGGCGGTGAAAACTTTGCATTCTGGCGGGGTGGTGGCTCATCCCACAGAAACCTGTTACGGCCTGGCCGTCGACATTTTTCAAAAGGGAGCGGTGGAGAAATTGTATCGTTTGAAAGGGATGGACTTGAACAAGCCCGTGAGTCTTTTGGTGAGAGATTTGGAGGAGGCTCAGCGCTATGGGGTTTTCTCCGAGCGAGCTTTGGAGCTGGCAAAACGCTACTGGCCTAGTGCTTTGACCTTGGTGCTTCCGCGAACGGCTTTATTGCCACTTTGGGTTAATCCTGGTCTTGCCACGATTGGCTTGCGTGTTTCTCCCAACAAAAAAGCGAGACAATTGGTGGAGGCTTTTGGAGGGCCGCTCACCACCACGAGTGCCAATGTTCACGGTCAGCCGGAAGCTTACAAGGTGGACGATTTTTTGGCGCAGGGTTTGGTTCCGGATGCGGTTTTGGATTCAGGCCAGCTTGGCAAAACGCCTCCTTCTACGCTGGTGGAGGTGGTGGAAAATGAGGTTCGGATTTTGCGTCAGGGCGATCTCCGCCTGGAACTTTAGAAGAAGAAATGAATCACGCCACTGGCTCCTAAAAAGACCAGGGTTCCGGAGATGAGGGTTCCTATTTCAATCATCCAGAAGGCCGAGCGTTTGTTGACTCCAAAAACATGGGCGATCAAACTTCCGCTCCAGCCACCGGTTCCGGGAAATGGCGCGGCCACCCAAAGCAAGAGAGCGATGTGTCCGATTTTACCCATCATTTTTTTATGCTTGGTTCTAGTGTGGTCAAAGATCCATTCTACCCATCCATCCAGGCGTTTGGAGTGCCGGCGCATCCATAGGGTGATTGGCTCTAAAATGGTGACCAGAATGGCGCAAGCCACCATGTTGCCCAAAGTGCCGGCGACGAAGGCTACTAAAGGAGACAGCTTCAAAACGCTGACTCCGTAGATGATCGCGCCTTTGGCTTCCATAATTGGCAACATTCCAATTAGAAAAGTTAGGATGGCATCCCAAATGGTGATGAGGGTCGTGGACTCGGTCATTGCTGTCATCTTAGACTTTCATGCTGGAAAAGCAAGGGGAGTGCAGACTCACCACAAGATTTTGTAGGGCGCAGTGAAGTGGGCAACAAAGCACTTTTTTTGTTCAAAATTGTTATGCAATTGCCTGGACAAAGCGCAAGTGTTTTTGACGGGCTGATTTTGCAGGAGATTTTCAGGTTTAAAGCCGGGGTGGTCTGGATTTTATTGCACACAAATTGTGCACATAGCCTTTGTTAAAATAGGACAAGGCTTGACGGCGAAATGAGGCCTGAGTACGGTGAGTCCACTCCGCCACGTTCGTTCAAAAAACTTATCCAAGCTCTGCACACAAAAATGACTCAGGAGAATTGGCAGCACGACCCCGTGATGATGCAAGAGAGTTTGGAGTTTTTAGACCTCCAGCCTGGTCAGGTTGTGGTGGACGCCACTCTTGGTTTGGGAGGTCACAGTCGGGAATTCCTCAAGGCCATTGGGCCAACAGGTCACCTTTATGGTTTCGACTGGGACGAAAGAAACATTGCTTTGGCGCTTCCACGCCTCAAAGAAATGGGAGATCATTTCACGGTTTATCACGATTCATTTGGCTCTTTGAAAGATCGGCTCAGGAGGGAAGGGGTGTCCCAAGTGGACAAAGTGTTCTTTGATCTTGGACTCTCGTCCCCACATTTAGACGACGCAGAGCGTGGATTTTCTTTTGCTAAAGAAGGCCCGCTGGACATGCGTTTTGACCAAAATCTCCCCATGACGGCCGCTGATTTTCTCAACGGCATGCCGGAAAAAGATTTGGCGGACATCTTCTATCTTTATGGAGAAGAAACCAGATCGAGAAAATTGGCCAAAGCCATTGTTGAAGATCGCAAGAAAGAATCCTTCAAGACGACTTTGCAATTTGCGGGTTTTCTGGAAAGGGTGCTCGGAAAAGGCAGTGCGGGTAAACACTCAGCGCCGCGACTTTTTCAGGCCTTGCGCATTGCGGTCAATGAGGAACTCAAGGCTTTGGAGCTTGGACTCAATCAAGCGATTGAGCTTTTAGCCCCTCATGGACGCGTGGTCGTGCTCAGTTATCACTCTTTGGAAGACCGCTTTGTGAAGCAGACTTTCAAGCAACTGGCCACTGATCTCCGCGATCCTAATGATCTCTACGGTCGCAGAGTCCTAAGGTTAAAGAACCTTTCCCTCCTGAATAAGAAGCCGATCTTGCCCTCGGCGGAAGAAGTTTCCGCCAATCCGCGCGCTCGCAGTGCCAAACTGAGAGCTGCCGAAAAACTTTAGAGATTCCAGTTCACGCCACATTTCATTTTATGTCGACGCTCGTCCACACCACCGCGCATTTTGTCACCACGCTTAGGTCTTTGTTCACTCGAAATGAACAATTGAGCTTGTGGTCTTTGGGGGCGCTCATGGTCTTGGTGATTGTGGGCATGGGCTTGGTCTCTCTTGGAGTTTTGAATGAAAAAGCGACCAAAGGTTACGTCCTCAACAAATTGGAGAGCGAACGCCAAGCTTTGGTGGAAGATTCTGAAATCAGTGAAATGTTGATCTTGAGAGCTCGGGCCATGGCCGAAATTGAGACGGCCGCTCGCAGCAAAGGAATGTACAAACCGGCCCGTGAAGATGTCGCCTTCGTGCTGCCCATGCACGTGGTGGCCCAAAAATAACTACGAAACCCTGAAAAGGGGTTAAGGGGAAATCCACAAAACTCTCACCGCAAGTGGGGGTTTTGTGTTTGAGAGGTGATTTACAGCCAGTCCTTCAGTCCTTTTAGCCCTTCTTCAAAAGGAATCACCTCGATTTTTCCTTCGTAGTATTTTTGTGAACCGCCGTAAAAAATGCGTGCCTCTGCTTCCGGGTAGTCTTTTAGAAATGCCTTGAGGCCACGAAAATCTTTGGGGGTGAGATTTGCCTTTCTTTTCACTTCAATGGCTTTAAAACCGTTTTCACCGTACAAGACGAAGTCCACTTCTAGCTGAGTGGCGCTCTTCCAAAAACTAAGTTGGTAGCCTTTCTTTAGGTATTCGTTGAGGGCCTTGAGTTCGTGGAGTATCAATGTTTCCAGCCCAACACCTTCCAGCTCTTCGTTTCCATCTAGGGGTCCTTTTGGGCGTAGGGTTTGGTAGACGCCTTGATCAAAAAAGTAAAATTTTGGGTGCTGCAGTAGTCGGCGTTCGGCTCGTTTTTGAAAGACGGGCAATTCGTAAGCCAACATCAAATCTTGCAAAATTGAGAAATAATTCTCCACTACTTTTCGATTCACGCCCACCTCACGTGCAATGTTGGACATGTTTAGTTGACATCCTTGGCTCAAACTGGCTACTTCTAGAAATCTGGCAAAGGCACCTATGTCTCGGACCAAAGCTTTTTCCTCCACTTCTTGTTTCAGATAGGTGGTCACGTAAGAATCTAGAAAAAAAGATGGATTTTCTGTGTTGAAAATGGCTGGCAATAGGCCCCACTTGAGAGCGTGTTCTAAGCTGAATTTGCCTTTGAGTTCGGCTACCGTGAGCGGATAGACTTGTTTTGTGTAAGCACGTCCAGCGAGCAAATTGACGCCCTGTTTTCTTAATTTTCTTGCACTGGAACCTGTTAGAATAAACTTTTGTTTGCGGCTTTCAATGAGTCGGTGAACTTCATTCAGTAGTTCTGGGATTCGCTGCACTTCGTCCAAAATCACCCAGTCTACCCCTTGAGGAGGGAGGTATTGTTCAAGACGCTCTGGGGCGGCCACTAGAGTTCGGTACAGTTTGGCATCGAGCAGATCCAAATAGATTGCTTTAGGAAAATGTTCTTTTAGCCAGGTTGTTTTTCCTGTGCCACGAGGTCCAAAGAGGAAAAAGCTCTGTGCTTTTGGAGCGGTCAGAAGACGTTTGAATTGTTGTTTTTTTACCCTCATAACTCCATTTTACATTGTTTTTTGGAGTTATGCACGACAAAAATTGGATTTTGCGCTTGGTTTTACAAAAAACAAAGGATGTGATCTTATGTGTGGGAATGATTTACTGATTTTTTTATTATGTACACTCAAATCCGTTGGCAGCAGCGTTTCCAGAATTTCGAAAAAGCATTTCAACGGCTCACCAGTGCGGTGGAACGG
>CAYGAB010000050.1:0-6804 GCA_964347725.1 uncultured Candidatus Peribacteria bacterium
CCGCAGCACAGGTCCATGTTCATCACGAATCAAGTTGCTAAAGTAGCCGAGAGCGCAATCAGACTCGGCCTCAATCTGCAAAGCTCTAGATTGAAGCAGTCCTTGAAATGCAGGAGAAGCCAAAGCCTCTTGCACTTGCAAATAACTCTTTTGAGCTTGTGCAAGATTTTTTTGATAAACAGGATTGTCCAACAAAGCATTGAACCACTTAAGAAAAGCTTCTCCATCCCCCAGAGACATGCCATCATTTCTGGGCCCAGCTCCATCCAACAAACAAGCTCCAGAAAAACCTGAAAGAGAGAGATTTAAATTGACCAACTCCAAACCAGGGCTTGTTGCCCCTTTGAACTTCCAAGATATCTCTTCATCCAAGATACTTTCTTCTAAAACAAGCCCCAAGCGAGTCCAGTCACGTTGTGCAAAACTTTGCTGAACCAAATCTTTATTGAAAACGAATGTTTTTTCAGCTGCTTGCAATTCGCCGATTTTTTGAAGCCATTGATACAAAGTGGCTCCCTCATCCAATTCTGTAGGTCCTGAGATTTCCGAATCCTCATTAAAATCATAATCGTGAGTCGGCAACAACAAAAATTCTCTGATCTCATTGAGGTCTGAGCCAAACATGGTCAAGTAATTTTGCGATTTTGTGAGTTGAGACAGAATCTGACCATCTCCATTTGGACCACTCAAGACAGCACGAAGTTGCCACCACTGAAAGATCATGATCAGGTTCAAAAGCAACAGAAACCCCAAGCAAACGCCACAAATGACTTTGAAAGAACTTTTCTTGTAAATACCTTTTAACCGAGTTTTCATGGCGTGGAAGAGTGCATGCACTGTAACAAAGAAAAAAATAGCTTGCAATGCTTTCCTAGCGCGTGTAAAATCCGCGTGCTTTGCCTTTTTTAAAGGGCATCGCCGTATGACAACAATCTATGGCAAAACAAGTCATTCAGGTGCAAGGAATCGTGGTGGAATGTCTACCAAACGCTACCTTCCGAGCTAAGCTGAGCGACCCTGCCTATCCGACGAACCACGTAGTGCTATGTCACCTCTCTGGAAAGATGCGAATCAATTACATTCGTATCATCCCAGGAGATGCGGTCACCGTCGAGCTGACTCCTTACGATCTAACGAAGGGCAGGATTGTATTCCGTCATAAGAAAGGCGGGCCTCTCCCACCTCAAGCTGAAATTCCAGAAGCAACTCCAGAAGAAGCAGCTGCTTCAAAAGAAGTGAGCGCCGAAGAGGAGCCAGCTCCTGAAAAAGAATAACCTAATTAAACTCATGAAAGTACGTGCTGCTGTAAAAAAATTCTGTGACAAATGCCAAATCGTTAACCGAAAAGGTGTTGTGCGTGTGGTCTGCAAAACAGACCCTAAACACAAGCAACGTCAAGGCTAGTGTGGTCAATTAAGTCAACTCATCTAAAATAATTTCTTCTTATGGTACGTCTCTGTGGAGTTCAGATCCCAATGGATAAACGAGTGGAAGTCGCCCTAACCTACATTTACGGAGTGGGTCGCAACGTTTCACGCAGCCTCTTGAAAGAGCTAAACATCAGTCTAGACACTCGCGTTAAAGATTTGACGGAAGCTGAGCTCGCTAAATTGCGAGACGCCCTGGCCAAATTCCAAACCGAAGGTGATTTGCGCCGAAAGGTTCAAATGAATGTGAAGCGTTTGCAAGACATTGGGTCTTACCGTGGATACCGTCACCGTCGTGGACTTCCTGCTCGAGGGCAGAGAACCAAGACCAATGCACGTACGAAACGTGGAAAGAAGAAGACAGTCGCCAACAAGAAAATTGAAAGCAAGTAATCTCTAAATAATTCAACCGCATGACCGATCCTGTTACCACCCCCGCTGTAAATGCTGATGAAGCACCAAAAGTAGTTCGCCGAAACAAAAAGCGAACCGTAACTTCTGGGCGCATCTATTTGGACGCTGGGTTCAACAACACGATTGTAACGATCACAGATGAAAAAGGTCAGACCATCGCTTGGTCCACCTCTGGAGCAGCTGGATTCAAAGGCTCAAAGAAGTCCACTCCTTACGCCGCTCAAGTGGCTGCAGAAGGAGCTGCCGAAAAAGCTCGTGCCTTCGGTTTTGAAAAAGCGGACATTTACATTCGTGGTGTGGGTCAAGGTCGGGAGCAGGCCCTTCGTGGCTTGATTGCTCAAGGCATTGCAATCATGAATATTTTTGACACAACTCCCGTTCCTCACAATGGATGTCGCAAGCCTCGCACTCGTCGAGTGTAAGCTTCGTCAATTCGCTTGAAAAACTTCATTTAATTTAATTCTCAACAATGTCCCGTTACACAGGTCCAAAAGGAAGAAAAGTACGACGATTCGGTCTCAACATCTATGGTACTGAAAAATACGATAAGCTTCTTGAACGTCGACCTCATGGACCTGGAATGCACGGTAAAGCAAGTGCAGGCAGCAAAATGTCTGAGCACAAAAAACAGCTCTTGGAAAAACAGAAGCTTCGTTTCATGTACGGAATCACAGAGCGTCAATTGACGAACTACTACAAGAAAGCCACCGCCTCTGCTGAGGCTGCGGATATCGCGTTGGTGAAATCCTTGGAACGTCGTTTGGACAACGCAGTCTTCCGTGCTGGACTCGCAAAAACTCGAGCTCAAGCTCGACAGCTGATCAATCATGGTTTGTTCACATTGAATGGCAAAAGAGTGACCATCCCTTCCATTCAAATTCGTGAAAACGATGTCATTGAAGTACGTGAAAAATCCAAGCCTAGCCCAGTCTTCAATGAAGTGAAAGAAGCCAAGAATTTTGACCACGCTCGATGGCTCACTTCTGATCAAAAAACACTCCGCGCTACCGTCGTTGCGCTTCCTGAAGAAAACGACCTCGACCAAATGATTCAAGCTAGCTTGATCATTGAATTCTACTCCAAGTAAATCCATAACCTTCTTCTAATGCACATCATTCAAGAAGAAATTGGTCTTCCCAAGATCACACAACAGTCTTTGGGGGACTTTCACTCCTTGTTCACCATGAGTCCTCTTCCTCAGGGCTTTGGTACCACTCTCGGCAACGCCTTCCGACGAGTACTGCTTTCATCTCTCCCTGGCTCTGCCGTAACTGGAGTTAAAGTGAAAGGAGTAACTCACGAGTACTGCGTTTTGAAGGGGGTTAAAGAAAGCATGCTCGATCTATTGCTAAACTTAAAGCAATTGTCCGTGAGCATGGATCACAGCGAACCATCTATTTTGACCATCAAGGCAAAAAAAGATGGGGCCATTACAGGTGCCGACATTGAAACTCCTTCTGGAGTGACGATTCACAATCCTGAACTTTACATCACGACTCTTGAAAAGGGAGCCACTCTCGACATGCAAATTCGTGTCGAAAAAGGAGTGGGTTACCGTTCAGTCGTCATTGGTAAATCCCACGGAGACGATCCTGAATGGATCGAAATCGATGGAGTTTTCTCACCTTTGAAACGCATCCACTACGCCATTGAGGCCGTACGTGTGGGTCAAAGGACCGATCTGGACAAGATGATGTTGGAGGTAAAAACCAACGGATCCTTGAAGCCAGAAGACGCCTTCAAGTTTGCTGCTAAAATTCTTGAATCTTATTTCGCATTGTTCAATACGGAACAAGAAATCATTGAACCTGACTTCATGAGCGACATTCAAAAAATCGCTGCAAAAGCCAAGCAAGAAGAAGACAGCACCAAGCCTAAGCAAGAGTCTTACACTCCAATTGAGATTTTGGGACTCTCTCCTCGTACCTTGAACGCTTTAATCAATGGAGACATCGGATCCATTGAACAACTCACCAAGTGCAACGACTCCAAGTTAGCCAACCTCCGAGGATTCGGGAAAAAGGCCCTAACGGAAGTAGCCGATGCTCTTGAAAAACGAGGTTTAGCGCTTTCTAGCGAAGAATAATTGACATTTGGCCTTTGCTCTTATAGAATTCTGGCCCTCCCCGACTTTCGAGGAATACCAACCAAAGACTTTCCATTAAAACTTTATGCGACATCGTAAAAAAAATCTGAAGCTCAACATGCAACGCGACCACCGCGAAGCTCTGCTTAAAAATTTGGCCACGTCCATCATTCTTCATGAAAGTGTGAAAACGACAAAAGCCAAAGCAAAGCAGGTGCAGCCAATTGTGGAAGACCTAATCACCAAGGCTAAAACCAAAGAACAAGTTCACGCAATCCGTCTATTCAAGCAAAGTGTGTTTGATGAGAAGGCTAGCCGAAAACTACTTGATGTTTTGAAAGACCGTTACATGGACAGAACAGGAGGTTACACTCGCATCGTTAAGCTTGGCTTCCGTGCTGGAGACTCAGCAGAAATGGTACAAATTCAACTCGTTTAATCGAAAATCGCAATGAAGACTCATCACCCAAAACTCAAAGAAGTAGATCAAAACCGTGCTTGGCATGTGATTGATGCTGAAGGAGTGGTTCTAGGAAAAATCTCCACTTTAGTAGCAGATGTGCTACGTGGAAAAAACAAGCCAACTTGGCACCCTTCCCTAGATTGTGGAGACAACGTAATTGTCATCAATGCAGAAAAAATTGTCCTAACGGGGTCCAAAGACGCAAGCAAAGAATACATCCACCACACGGGTTACCCTGGTGCCATTCGCCGAATTACAGCTGGCAAGATGCGTGCTGAACATCCGGAACGCATCATTCAGAAGGCCGTTGCTGGAATGGTTCCACGCAACAGACTTAGAACTCATGTGCTAGGAAAACTTCACATTTATGCTGGCAGTGAGCACCCTCACGCTGGGCAAAATCCTCAACCTCTCACCTTAAAGTAAATCCATGGAATTCACTGGAACCTATTTTTACGCAACTGGAAAAAGAAAACGATCTGTCGCTCAAGTACGTTTGTACAAAGGAACAGGACGTGTCGTGGTGAATGGAGTGCCTGCAGAGGAATATTTCAGCACAGCCGACATGACTGATGTGGTGAAAGCTTCTCTCCGACTCACAAACAACGAAAAGAATTTCGACGTTTCAATTGTGGTTTCTGGAGGTGGTTTGAGCGGACAGGCCGATGCATGCCGACATGGCATTTCTCGAGCGCTTGTTGTGGCTGAACCAGGCAATCGAGCCACTCTAAAACCAGAAGGCTACCTAACTCGAGATAGCCGTATCCGTGAACGTAAGAAATTCGGTTTGCGCCGAGCTCGTCGTGCACCGCAATTCAGCAAACGTTAATCCTCGACAAAGTCGAGTTGAACTCAAATTTAAGCATGCGGTTTGATGTGCTCACTCTTTTTCCGGAATTGATCCAGTCCTACTTCAAAGAATCCATCATGAAGCGGGCTTTGGAAGGAGGTTTGCTGAAGTTAAAAGCTCACGACATTCGGGATTACAGCACAGACAAGCACAAGAAAGTGGACGACACACCCTACGGAGGAGGAGCTGGAATGGTCATGAGCTGCCAGCCCATTTTTGATGCAATAAGAAGCGTGAAGAAAGAAAACAGTGGGCCTGTCATTTTTCTCACACCTCACGGCCCAAGATTCACTCAGAAAAAAGCAGAAGAGTTGGCAAACTTACCAGGAATGATTCTGCTCTGTGGACGCTACGAAGGAATCGACCAAAGAGTCCGAGATGAATTGGTGGATGAAGAAATTTCAATAGGAGACTTTGTGCTGACCGGCGGAGAACTGGCAGCTTTGACTTTAATGGACAGTGTCGCACGCTTGATTCCAGATGTTTTAGGGGCCGAAGAAAGTGCTCAAGAAGAATCCTTTAGTGAAGCTCTAGACGGCATGTTAGAATACCCTCACTACACCAAGCCAGCCGAATTCGAAGGTCTCAAAGTTCCAGACATTTTGCTTTCCGGAAACCATGCCGCCATAAATGAGTGGCGCAAACAGCACCGCCTGCCACCCCACGCATGAATCATTGGTCCTCCATCTCAAGCCACGCAGCACTTTTAAAATTGAAGAGCACACAGCAAGGCTTGAAAGGTTCCGAAGTAAAATACAGACTCAAACAATACGGATGGAACGAACTTCAAGAACAACAGGCCGTGAAATGGTGGAGAATTTTAGGGGCTCAATTCACAAACATCTTGGTCTTGATATTGGTGATTGCCTCCGGAATTAGCCTTTTGCTGAATGAATACATAGATGCGGCTGCCATCGGAATCATTCTACTCATCAATGCCACCATTGGTTTTTTTCAGGAATATCGAGCCGAAAACGCGCTGCAGGCGCTCAAAAAATTGACCACGCCAAGCGCCACAGTTCTGAGGAACGGCGTGATACAATCCATTCCAGCACGTGATTTGGTGCCGGGAGACATTTTACGTTTAGAAGAAGGAAGTAAAATTCCGGCCGACGCACGACTCTTGGAAGTTCATCAATTGGAATGCAATGAATCAAGCCTCACAGGCGAAAGTCAGTCCACTTCCAAACAAATCCACCCACTTAAAAAAATCTTGAGTTTGGGCGACATGAACAACATGGTTTTTATGGGAACCCTCGTGAGTCGAGGTCGTGCAGAAGCCTTGGTGGTGGCGACAGGAATGAACACCGAATTTGGAAAAATCGCCAAACTAGTCCAAACGGAAGTCAATGGACCAAGTCCTCTACAAATGCAGCTCAAAAAACTCAGCATTGTCTTGGCCTGGGTGGTCAGCATCATTGCCGTCGGACTTTTTGCGCTTTCTTGGATGGTGGGTCGTGATTCGCTTGAAATGTTGATGGTGAGTTTGTCCCTAGCCGTCAGCGTTATACCTGAAGGATTGCCCGCCATCATCACCATAACTCTAGCCATTGGAGTGCAAGGA
>CAYGAB010000051.1:0-6783 GCA_964347725.1 uncultured Candidatus Peribacteria bacterium
ATGGCCTCTTGGTTGGATTCATCGCTGGCGTAGGCGAGAATTTCACTTTTGGCATTTAAAGTCTCTTCATAAACGCGAATGAGACCTTCTTCACCTTCGTAGAAATAAACGCGTGGACGGCCCGCAATTCCACCGTAATGTGCCTCCAATTCAGGCAGCATGTCTTCTGCCTCGCTCGCCAAGCGTTTGAGCCGGGAGCTTTCTTCTTTGAGGTACTGCACGAGTTTGTGGGGTGGCTGAGCCTGGTAGTACTGATAATTTTTTGCTTGAGAGCTCAAGATCAAGCCACGTTTAACCAAATCTTCCAGCAAATAATAGGCCGTGCTGCGGTTGACATCTGCCTTTTTTGCAATGGTGGCCACGGCAGAAGCCTCCCCCAATTCCAGGCAAGCTAGATAAAGGGCGGCTTCGCTCTGCTTGAGGCCCAACTTTTTAAGAAAATCAATCATGAATTTGACAGAAAAGTTTATTGACTAATAACACAATATATGTACAATGTCAAAGTCTGGCACGGACACGCCCGTATTCGCAACGACCCACGAAGACCCATGACACTTGACAGTCCATCACCCTTGCCAACTCCAGATGGAGGACGCGCCATCGCATTGGAGCATCTCATAGGGAGCTCTAGTTCAAAATCTGACGATGAACTACTGAACTTTCTTGGAGTTGATGCGCTTACCATCGTGAACGGATCTAAATGTGAGACGGGAACTCTTAAAATGTGGGCTGGCTACAGGATTGTGCAAAAAGCCCTTGAGAAAATACGGGAGGCAACAAATGGCAGCAGATACAACCTGCATAAACGTTTTACGCTTCCTATTTTCAGCAGTGGGAATACGGAGTCGGCCGTTCGTGCTGCTTTGAGTTTTTTTAAAGAACATGGAAGCACAGAGGTCGATTGGATTGACCTTGTGGTAGTTCCACCAGAGGACCCCATTCCATCTGGCCCCATCTCAGCTGCAAGTCTAGATGCAAATTCGGCGTATTTTTGCGACATGATGATATTCCACTTCAGAGAAGCTTTGCTCCAAAACATTCCTCTGCCAGATGTGATTGTGGTGCCCGTGGGCTCTGGAATGTTGGCGGCTGGGGTCATGAATGCTTCGCGATTCTTAAATAAATTGAAATCCATGGATCCAAATCATGCTTTGTTGTATCTGAATTCCAATCTCAATCCAAAGAATTTGCACTTCTTTACAGGCAACGATCCTTCTGATGCCTCTAGCAAGACAAACCCTCCAGTTCTTTTGGCCATAGAAGAGGGGTCTTGGCTGACACAAAACACACCGAATACTTCAGCATCAAACATCATCCAGTTTTCACCCACCGTACAAACTCCAGTTGCCACACGCCTATCTCTCACACGAATTCCTGCTCCAACTCTTGGTGCTCTCAATAAATTCAAAACAGACCACGGCAACAATCGAACTGTTTGCGTCCCATCGGAAGATATCATCACCGCCACCACTACTCTCAATCAAAACGGCATCCAAGCCGAAGAATCCGCCGCCACAGCTTTTGCCGCACTGAAACAGGCCGTTCAAGAAAATCCGGATGAGTTCCGTGGGAAAAACATTTGGGTGGTGAACAGTGGCCAAGGAGAAGCAGGACGGCAAAAATGGAATCCTCCTCACTCCACATAAGTCCTCCAAGGCTCGATTTTTAAGTCCTCGACGGTGTAGCGTTTGAGGGTTTGGACGAGCATTTTGGCGACTTGGAGATTGTTGGTGAGGGAAATGTTGTTGTCGATCGCGAGGCGGCGGAGGGCGTAACCGGCGGTGAGTTCTTCGTGAGAGTGGTTGCGTGGAACGTTGATCACCCAGTCCACTTTGTCCTTCTTCACCAGTTCAGTGCAGCGGAGGCCTGCTCCTTCGTCTTCTTTTTTCTGAGCCACCTTGGCTTTGATCCCATGCTCTTCAAACAATGCAGCCGTGCCAGGAGTTGCGTAGAGTTCGTAGCCCATTTCTGTGAGGGTGCGAGCGGCGTCTAAAAAGTCCACTTTGTCTTGTGTGCGACCGATTGAAATCAAGACACGCTTCTTTTTTGGAATTTCAAATCCGATGGAAATCATGGCTTTGAGGAGGGCTTCGTAAACGTTGTCACCAAAACAAGCCACTTCTCCGGTAGAAGCCATTTCTACGCTGAGCACAGGGTCGGCGCCTTTGAGCCGAGAGAAGGAGAATTGGGAGGCTTTCACGCCTACGTGGTCTAAATCTAAGGTTCGGTAGTCCTGTTGCTTGGCGATTTTGAGCATGGCCTCGGTGGCGATTTCAATGAAATTGTAGCCAGTCACTTTGGAGGCAAAAGGGAAACTTCGGCTGGCACGCAAGTTGCATTCGATCACCTTGATTTCATTGTCGACGGCCAAATATTGGATGTTGAAAGGGCCGCTGATTTTGAGTTCTTTGGCGATTTTTTTTGTGATGAGTCGGATTCGGCGCACCGTTTCTAAGTAGAGTTTTTGGGCGGGCAAAACAATGGTCGCGTCTCCGCTGTGAACGCCGGCGTGCTCAACGTGCTCTGAAATGGCATAAATGATCAGATTTCCATCTTGAGCCACGGCATCGATTTCGATTTCCTTGGCTCCAACTTCAAATTTGCTGATGACCACAGGCGCGTCTTTGGAAATTTTAACGGCTTTTTTTAGGTAGGCGTCCAGACTTTCTTCATTGTGCGCCACGGCCATGGCCGCTCCAGACAAAACGTAAGAAGGCCTCACCAAAACTGGGTAGCCCACTTCATTCGCAAATTTAAAGGCTTGAGCAGGGTCTGCAAAATCCTTCCATTTTGGTTGGTTCACCCCCAAATCGTCCAACATCTGAGAGAATTTGTGGCGATTTTCAGCTCGGTCTATGCTGCAGGCGGAAGTTCCAAAAATCTTAACTTTGGCGGCGTCCAATTTCATCACCAAGTTGTTGGGGATTTGTCCTCCGACAGAAATCACCACTCCTTCCGGATTTTCCAATTCATAAATGTCCAAAACACGTTCCAAAGAAAGTTCGTCAAAATAAAGTTTGTCACAGATGTCGTAATCGGTTGAAACGGTTTCTGGGTTGTAATTCACCATGATGGTTTCATAACCCTGTTTGGCCAAGGTTTGCACGGCGTTCACGGCGCACCAATCGAATTCTACGGAGGACCCGATGCAATAGGGGCCGCTGCCCAAAACCATTGCTCGTTTTTTTGTGGGCTCGGTGGGTTCGAAAGAAATGTCGTGTTCGGTGCCGTGGTAGGTGAAATACAAGTAGTTGGTTTGCGCTGGATATTCCGCCGCCAAGGTGTCGATTTGTTTCACATAAGGCACAATTCCGTGTTTTTTCCTGAAATTGCGCACGTCCAATTCTTCCATTTTTTTTGCGAGGGCAATTTGCTTATCTGAAAATCCACGGCGTTTGGCCTCTTTTAGAAGTTTTGGCTCCAGCTCCTCTTTTTTATTGAGCTCCACGCTGGTCTCCACAATGTGCTTGAGTTTGCCCAAAAACCAGGGGTCGATTCCTGAAATTTCGTAGATTTTTTCAATGCTCCAACCTTGAGCCAGAGCTTCAGCCACAGCCAGAATTCGTTTTGGAGTTGGGTTGGCAATGGCTTCTTTCAGATTGTCTGTGTCCAAATTGAGCCTTTCGTTTTCTGTGAGCCCCACCAATCCAATCTGCAACATGCGTAAACCTTTCTGAACCACCTCTTCAAAAGTTCGTCCCAAGGCCATGATTTCTCCAACGGACTTCATTTCACTGGAAATTTGATGAGACACTTTTCTGAATTTGTCCAAATCCCAGCGAGGAATTTTGAGCGCCACGTAATCGAGCGAAGGTTCAAAACACGCCGTGGTCACTTTTGTGATGGCGTTGCGAAGTTCTGGCAGAGAATAATTGAGCGCCAATTTTGCTGCCACGTAAGCCAATGGATAACCTGTTGCCTTGGATGCCAAAGCGGATGAACGAGACAAACGAGCGTTCACTTCAATGACACGGTACTCTTCCGATTTTGGGTCGAGCGTGTACTGAATGTTGCACTCCCCCACAATTCCAAGGTGACGAATCACCTTAATGGCGAGTTCGCGCAGCATGTGGTATTCCCGATTCGTCAAGGTTTGAGACGGCGCAATCACGATGCTTTCTCCCGTGTGTATTCCCAGCGGGTCAAAGTTTTCCATGTTGCAAACCGTGATGCAGTTGTCGTAGGCGTCCCTCACCACTTCGTATTCAATTTCTTTCCAGCCTTTGAGGCTTTCTTCTACGAGCACTTGTGGAGAATACGCAAATGCATTGTTCAATAAATCTTCCAGTTCTTTTTCATTTCGAGCGAATCCAGAACCTTTTCCTCCTAGAGTGAAAGCGGCACGAATCAGGAGTGGGAATCCTATTTTTTCTGCGGCTTTGAGGGCAGAGCTCATGTTGGTGCAAGCAAAACTCCGTGGCACTTTGACGCCGATTTTTTGCAGTTCTTGATTGAAAATTTCTCGGTCTTCGGTTTTTTTGATGGCCTCCACGGGAGTTCCTAAAACTCGCACTTTGTATTTGGCCAAAATGCCAGAATCTTCTAGGGCAACTCCACAATTGAGCGCGGTTTGACCTCCAAAAGACAGGAGTAGTCCGTCTGGTTTTTCTTTGGCAATGACTTTTTCTACAAATTCAGGCGTGATTGGTAAAAAATAAACCTCATCCGCCATGCCTTTGCTCGTCTGATTGGTGGCAATGTTCGGGTTGATCAACACAGTTGCGATGCCTTCTTCTTTGAGCGCTTTGATGGCCTGAGATCCAGAATAGTCAAACTCACCCGCCTCCCCAATTTTCAGTGCTCCTGATCCTAGGATCAGAACCTTCTTGGGCAAAGAGGGTTTTGTAGGCAAGCGAGACAAAGTGTTTGGGGAAAATGAGATCTAAACGACTTTAGCGTGAACGGTGCAAGGCTGCAAGATCAATTGGATCCTTTTACAAACAAGGCAGCCGATACTGGAGGGCCTCCATCAAGTGGATGGGCTGGATTTGGTCGGAGAGTTCGAGGTCGGCGATGGTGCGGGCCACTTTGATGAGGCGGTGCAAGCCTCGGCCAGAGAGGGAATAACGTGTGACCGCTTGCTTGAGAATGGCTTCGCTGGAATCGCTCAGAGGCTCTTGACGCAGCATTTTGGTGGTCATTTCTTGATTGCTTTGGATTTGGCCACCCCAACGTGCCTGTTGACGTTCGCGCGCTTCTTGAACCCGTTTTGGCCAAGTGTCCATGTCACTGACGGAATAACATTGGAGTTCGTCGTAAGACAGGCGCGGAACCTGGACAAAGAGGTCCATTCGGTCGGCCAAAGGCCCAGACCATTTGCTCCGATAGCGTTGCAAGTCGGAGGCTTTGCAGACGCAATTCTTCACGGGGTCTCCCTGAAAACCGCAGGGGCAAGGGTTCATGGCCGCCAAAAGCTGGAACTGGGCCGGAAAACGACAGGTTCGGTGTTGACGACGGAGCGACAGCTCTCCTTTTTCAAGAGGTTGACGCAGGGCTTCCAGGCACTCGCGTGGAAATTCCAGAAATTCATCCATGAAGAGCACTCCACGGTGCGCCAAGCTCACTTCTCCCGGCATGAGTTGCACGCCGCCGCCCAAAAGCCCCTGCACCGTGCAATGGGAATCCACGCTCCGAAAGGGACGGATTTTGGCGTGACCGTCGACTTCCAATCCGGCAATGGATTGGAGCTGCATGACCTCGAGTTGTTCAACTGGATTGAGAGGCGGCAAGAGGCTTGGAAAGGCTTGGGCGAGGAGACTTTTTCCGCTCCCGGGAGGGCCGATGAGCGCCAGATGATGAGCTCCTGCTGCCGCAATGAGCAGCGCACGTTTGGCACTTTGGTGTCCGGCGATGTCGCTGATGAGGAGGGGAACTGGGAAAGAAGCTTTGCTTGTGGCGAGGTGCAAGCTGTGATCGGCTGGGGGCAGTGGAATCCCACGCAAATGGTCCACGGCTTCTTTTAAATGCCGCACGGGAATCAGCGCGATGTCCGGCACCCACTGCGCTTCTGGCAGATTGTCCGCTGGCAAAATGGCGTGGGTGAAACCTTCTTGAACCGCACGCAACAAGCCCGGCAAAACTCCTCGAACCCGCCGTACTTGACCGTCCAAGCCCAGCTCGCCGAGGACCAGGGTGTTGGGAGGAATTGATGGGATGGCATTGGTTCCCATGAGGATTCCCAGGGCGATTGGCAGGTCAAAATGGGTGCCAACTTTGGGCAATTCGGCTGGAGCGAGATTCACGATTTTTCGATTGAGCGGAAACTCAAAACCGCTGGACGTGATGGCACAACGAATCCTGTCTTTGGACTCTTTGATGCTGGCCCCCGCCATGCCAACAATCCCAAAATAGGGCATCCCTCGGCTGACCTGCACTTCAATTCTGACCGATTGAAGGTCGAGTCCTTGAAAACAATATGAGGCGAGTGAAACAGGCATGCCCCATTCTTGGCCTAAAGCGTTCCTTTTGTCGAAGTCTCTGTTGGCGCCAAACCTGAAATTTTCGTTGTCGGAGGAGTGACAACAGCCTCACGGAGAGCGGTGATCATGAGCTTGTACCCCTTTGTGTTCAGATGGAATCCATCCGTTTTAAAACCACCCTTACCATCAGGCACTTTCTTAATGTACTTGGATACTAGGTTTCCCTTCTCATCCGCAAAATTAGAGTCTAAATTGATCAATTTCACTCCTTGATCATTTTTAAATTCCTCTTCAAGCGCTTTCCAGAATGCTTCCAGTTTTCTTTTGTGCACCGCCCTCACACCAGGGGCGTAAGGAGGACGCT
>CAYGAB010000052.1:0-6730 GCA_964347725.1 uncultured Candidatus Peribacteria bacterium
CTTCCTTTTTGGACGCGGGTTCGATTCCCGCCATCTCCACCAATTCGATCTTTTTTTTGAACGTGAAGCTTCATTTTTGGCTTCCACAAGGTCTTCTTCGGTTCTACCCTTACTCTGAAGCTCCCGAAGCTTATCCAGGTTGAACCTATAAAAGATATCAGCGGTAATATCCCATTTACCTTCTTCTTTCCAGGCTCTTTAGGCAATTGCTCACGAGTTATTTCAACAACTAATTCTTAGAGACAAGTTGTTTTAAATAATGGGGTCTTGCCAAATTGGAGTAAGGCCGCTTTTCAGACATAAGGTCTATTAGACTAAGCTGTCGTAAAAATATCCGGAAGAAGCGCTGTAATTTTTTTCTGTGCCCAAGCTCTTACCGTTTCTTCGGGATGCTCTGCTTGAATTAGAAGCAGCCAGCTTCCCTCTAATCTTCTGGTTCTCTTCTTTAGGTCTTCACTGGGTGGGGTGGCCTTATAATTTTGATCTGAGCTTAGTTGGCGCATCACCTTCCGTGTGGTTGGGTCGATGCATGCGTACATAGCCCTTGACCCTGACAAGAGTGTTCCAAACTCTTGAATAAGAACTGCCCGGTTTGGGTCCCCCGGCGGAAGCCCCTCGACTGTTCTTAAAGCTGCTTCCACTCGATCATAGGACTCCTGACATATAGTGGCTTCTCCTTTCTCACGCACAGGAGCTGCATATTTTGCTTCGTAACTGCCTTCTGCCCACCTTTGATAAAATGAGCCTTTCTCTAAATGCTTCATCATTGCCTGAAGCCAGTCATGCTCCAGTTGCCTTCCTCTAACCACCAGCTTTTGCCACAAAGGCCACAAAGGGTTATCACTGGCTTCAGGTCTAGTAAAAAAATTCCTTTCTTCTTTGAGTTCAGGTGCTACGCCCATGTTTAAAGGTCCAGTCGTTAGCTGTATTGCCATCTCTTGTACAATGACGAGTCGGTCAGAGAGACCAATCGAGGCATCGCTCAACCTGTTAAGATCTGCTTCTGTCTTATCGAGATTCCTGCGTATAGCCGTTAAATATTCGATCGAACGGCCAGGTTCAACCTCTAGATTTTCATCAGCCGTAGATGTTTGGGCAGTAGGTGCAGCGATACCCATGGAATTACCTTAATAGTCAGGCCTGTAACATAACTTATTTGTTTACTTTTGTCAAATAAATCCGCTTGAATCCTCCCATGAAACTTCAGCAATTCTTCCAGGGTGCTGGGTGGTTTTTCCCATAAAAAGCGGTCGAGGCCGGCTTCGATGAGGGCGTTCAAAATGATGGGGAAGTTGGGGTTGCCGGCGTGAAGCGCATTTCGTCGCGAGGGGCGCGTTCAATTTAGCTCTAAAGAATCTTAAGGGCAGCTCTCTTGGATATTTATTTAAGATTCTCTATTTCTTCCATTTACAAGGCGCGTCTCAGACTGCTTCTGGAAAGTTATAGGGAAACACATACTTGTAACTATTGCTGGTGTCTTCACAGAGTACATAGTTGAAAAAGTTTGAGACCCTGGCCCAATTGGGTTATTTTGGGTGTGGCATTAAGAAATCCTATGGAAATTAAATACGCACATACCAACATCATCAGCAAGAACTGGGAAGTTTTGGCGGATTTTTATACGGTGGTTTTTGACTGCAAACCCGCATTGCCGCCAACGCATCTTTCTGGCGAGTGGTTGGAGAAGGGGACTGCAGTGAAAGGGGCTGATTTGAAGGGTAGGCACTTGCTGCTCCCTGGATATGGTAAAGAGGGGCCCACACTGGAGATTTTTGAATACACTGAAATGCTCGAGAAGCCAGAACCGGCGGCGAATCGTTACGGTTTTGGACACATTGCTTTTCGTGTGGACGATGTGGATGCTGTCCTCGGAAAAGTACTTGAGCATGGGGGGAGAAAACTAGGAGAGGTTGTGAGCCAAGAGTACAAGACGGGCTTTCTTGTTTTCACCTATGCCGAAGATCCCGAAGGCAATATTGTAGAGATCCAAAATTGGAAGCCAAAGTCTTGAGCTTATTCGAAGGTCAAACGTCACACGATTAGGAAGTGTTACCATAAAATCCTATGAAAGAAAAAATGCATTTTGAGATAGTGATACACGCGCCCGTACGAAAAGTGTGGGAAACGATGTTGACCCAAGAAACATACAAAGAATGGACGAGCGTTTTTGAGCCGACTTCCCATTATGAGGGTTCTTGGAATAAGGGGAGTAAAATAAAATTCTTAGCAGCAGACGGAAGCGGCATGCTGTCTGAAATAGCTGAAAATATCCTATATGAATTTGTTTCTATCAAACACTTAGGAGAAATTAAGAATGGAGTAGAAGACACAACAAGCGAAGCAGTAAAGAGGTGGCTGCCGGCATTTGAAAACTATAGTTTCACAGAGAAGGGCGCGGAAACTCTACTTGTGGTGGATATGGAAATGCCGCAAACGGCTGAAGCAAAAGCAATGAAAGAAATGTTTGAAGGGATGTGGCCAAACGCTCTTTTGAAGTTAAAGGAAATTTGTGAAAAGTAATTAATTCATAACTAAAATATATGGCACTCATCAATCCCCACATCAATTTCAACGGAAATGCTGAAGAAGCATTCAATTTTTACAAGTCAGTGTTTGGCGGAGAGTTTGCAAAAATCATGCGTCTCAAAGACCTATCAAGCCCTGAATTTCCAGTCGCACCAAATGATGCAAATAAAATACTGCACATCGCTTTGCCTATTGGGAAAAACGTTTTAATGGGCAATGACGTGCCAGAAATTTTGGGACCCGTAAACGAAAATGAAAACAGATCTAAAATATCAATTAGCGCAGAAAGCAGAGAAGAAGCAGACAAATTGTTTAGTGGACTTTCGGAGGGTGGAAACATTGAAATGCCCATTGGCGAGAGTCCGTGGGGTTCATATTTTGGAATGTTTCGAGACAAATACGGAATTGAATGGATGGTGGACTTTGACTCAAAATATGAACAATAATCTTAAAAAAGAGTTGTCCCCAGAACAAGCAGAAGAGCTGCTCGGCGTCTTGATGGCTCGTTTTGAGAAAAATATGGATAGGCACAAGGGTTTGGAGTGGGGCAAAGTTCAGGCGAAGCTTGAAGCTCAGCCCGAAAAGCTGTGGGCGCTTCATCAGATGGAAAGCACGGGTGGAGAACCGGATGTTTTTGCTCACGATGAAAAGACGGGAGAAGTCATTTTCTACGATGCCTGTGAGGAAAGTCCCAAAGGGCGCAGGAGTTTGTGTTACGATCGTGAAGCTCTGGACGCGAGGAAAGAGCACAAGCCAAAAGACAGCGTTGTGGACGCGGCAACTGCCATGGGCGTTGAGCTTTTAACGGAAGAACAATATCGCGAGCTGCAGAAGTTTGGAAACTTCGATACGAAAACGTCGAGCTGGATCAAAACACCTTCTGACATCAGAAAGCTCGGGGGCGCACTCTTTGCTGACTTTCGTTACGGCAAAGTTTTTGTGTACCACAACGGCGCGGAATCGTACTATGCCGCTAGAGGGTTCCGTGGCGCGTTGAGGGTTTAGAGGGCATCAAGCCCTGTGTCTTCCATTTCAAAATGTTTGAGGAGCCAGTTCACGACGGTGGGTTTTCCACAAATGATGTCGTAGAGGTCACCTCTTTTTCGGACGGCAAATTTCCCACCCGCTTCTTCGATGAGAATTTTTGTGGAAGCAATGTCCCACAAACTGAGATGGAAATTAACCATTGCCGTGACGGCTCCACTGGCGGCGAGGCCGTGTCCATAACAGTTTGGAACCATGAGCGCGCCAGTGTGAGTTTGGCAGAGCTTGTCGTATGCTTCGGATGTGTCGCTTTTTACAAAGCCGTAACGGCTGCTCACGCCGAGGAGTCCATCCAAGACCTCGGTTTCCGCGCAGTCCGCGATGTGCATAGGAGTCCCGTTCAAAAAAGCTCCTGCCCCTTTGACGGCGTGGTAGCGACTTCCTGTTTCTGGGACGTCGATGGTGCCAAGAAGAGGGGTCCCATTTTGGTAGAGAGCAATGATGGCCCCGTAAACTGGCACTCCGTGAATGAAGTGCAGAGTCCCGTCGATGGGGTCAATGATCCATTGAAATTCGGAATCGGGATTTTCGGGAGCCAATTCTTCGCCTAAAATTCCGTGAGTCGGGAAATGCTTTTTGATGATGTCTCGCACCATCGTTTCGACTTCAGAATCCACATTGGTCACTAAAGTTCCATCTGGCTTGCGCTCCACCCGCTCGGGTTTTCCAAAATTCTTTTTCAAAATGGGACGGATGGCGTCCAGGGCTTCAAAGGCGACGGCGAGGTAATCTTGTGGGGTGGGCATGTAAAGATCTTAGCCCAGTCTTAGCCCATTTTCTACGGGTTTGTCTGGAACGGCTAGGGTGACGGAATCGCCATCCACCAGGCCAGTGATCAAGAATTCGGAGCGGAAGGGACCGATTTGTTTGACCGGAAAATTGACCACGCCGATGATTTGCTTCCCGATCAGATCTTCTTTTTTGTAGAGCTTGGTGATTTGTGCGCTGGACTGTTTGATCCCCAGTTCCGGGCCAAAGTCGGCAAAAACTTTGTAGGCGGGCTTTCTGGCTTCCGGGAAATCTTGAACGTCCACAATGGTGGCGGATCGAAGCTCGATTTTTTCGAAGTCGTCCCAAGTGATGGTTTGCATGGGTGAATCTTAATGGATTTTTGCAGAGGAGCAAGGACTGTTAAGATTGGTCGAACAATCCTTGCCTGTGGAAAAGGTGTTGCGCGAAATAAATTTTAGTGTACTATTGCTTACTTACAATTTATCAAAATAATATGGCTGCCCACTTTAAATGTCCTGGCTATGCAAAGAATGTAGACTTCGACGGGGTCCAATCGCTAGGAGAAGAGCTTACAGATGTTGTTGTTGCTCCTGAGCTTGAGCTAACACTTTGTGCACGATTAATTAGTGGTAGATGCACTTCAACTGTAGGTCGAATTAAACCAGATGGAGAGATTTTTCATCGTGGAAAGTGGGATTATGCTCAAATCAATTGCCCCTATGATATAGCGGCCAAAAAAATGACCTAACCCAACTCCACCACTTTGCTCACGCCGATTTTGTCGTTGCCAAAGGGCTTGCTGTTTGGGTCACCGTTGTTGCTCTTCGTGAAGGGGTGGAAAGATTTGTTCATGCGGTGAAAGGATTTTCAGAAAAATAAAGGAGAAGCTTTGCGGTTTTGGTGTAAAATTGCCCCATGAAATGTAGTCAGGTCAGGGAATACGCGGAAAGTGATTGGTCTGCTGTGGCAAGTTTGTTGGCGGACTTGCATCATCATGTGGCCGAACTGGATGTGTTGGGCCAATTTTTGAAACGAGAAGATTTTGACAAAGAGGCTTATCTGGAACATCAGCTTGAGCAAATTGATTCAAAAGGCGGAAAAATGTATGTAGCAGTAGAAATGGATGAATCCAATGAACGGATCGTGGGAGTGGTGTTTGGATGGGTCAATCGTGTAGACGAATCCTCATTGGAGTATGCGTCCAGAATCAGTGGATTTATTTCGGAATTGTACGTTGAAGAAGGGAGCAGAGGTGCTGGTTTCGGGAAAGCTTTGATTGAGGCCATGGAGTCTTATTTTGAAGAACAAAAATGTGAGCACATTGCGATCAGCTACCTCATGGCAAACAAAAAAGCGGCGCAATTTTATGAGAAAATGGGCTACCAAGGGTATTCTGCGAGGGTCGTAAAAAATACCCGAAAACGCTAATGGCATTGGCATTTTATTGACATATTTTGTGATTGGGAGTAGCATAATCGTATGTTTTTACCTCGATGTGTTTCCATTGATGAAAGGTTGGAGGCGGGGAAAGTCCTGCTGATTTATGGGCCTCGCCAGTCGGGTAAAACCTCGTTGGTGCAACGGTATTTGGAGACGAGTTCTTTTCGGTCCAAGTTTGTTCGTGGAGAATATTTGAATGTTCAAGAGATTTTAAGTTCTTTGGATGAGCAGACCTTTCGGGACTTTGTCGAAGGGATTGATTTATTGGTGGTGGATGAAGCCCAGGCCGTGCCCAATATTGGCATTGCACTCAAGCTTTTGGTGGATACCTTTCCTCAACTGCGAATCATTGCAACGGGATCGGCGTCTTTTGAGCTGGCAGGTCAAGTTGGAGAGCCTTTGGTGGGCCGTTATTCTCAAGTGACTCTTTTGCCTCTCTGGGAACAAGAGTTGGTGGCTGCTGGAGAGATCGATCCGTCTTATCATTTGGAAAATTCATTGCGGTACGGGCGGTATCCTGCCATTTGGACGGAGGAATCGGCAGCAAAAAAAGAAGAAATGCTGTACGAAATTGTGAACGCGTACTTGCTCAAAGACATTTTGAGTTTGGAGGAAATCAAAAGGCCCGCGCTTTTACAGAGGCTGTTGCAATTGCTTGCGCATCAAGTTGGAAGTGAGGTTTCTGTTCAAGAGTTGGCGCAAAATCTTGGTATTTCGCGTGGGACGGTTGAGAAGTATTTGGATCTTTTGGAAAAGACTTTCATTGTTTTTCCTCTGCAGGCCTATTCGACGAATCCTCGGAAAGAAATCGGGAAAAAGAAAAAGTACTATTTTTACGATTTAGGAATCAGAAATGGACTGATAGGGAATTTTCAAGAAATGGATCGTCGTGGAGACAAAGGGGCTTTGTGGGAGAATTTCTGTATTTTAGAACGACGCAAGAAAAACAATTATCAAAGCGCACACGTGGGTGCATTTTTTTGGAGAA
>CAYGAB010000053.1:0-2811 GCA_964347725.1 uncultured Candidatus Peribacteria bacterium
CCTTTAGCTGGAGATTATTTTGGGCAAGGAGCGGTTTATAATAATAAATTAATAATTTACTCTCTTGGCAATTTTGTTTTTTCAAAACAAGTGAGAAAAAACGCCCTATTTTTTAACCATCTGCAATTGCTGTTCAACCGCCACTTTTTCGCCTTGCAAATAAACCACTTGAAACTCGCTCAAACTTTGGCCTTTCGCTAAACGTTCATTGATGAAAGCCAAATATTCTTCCGCCGTTTTGTGGTCAATTTTCTCTCGCTCTTCACAATGAAGAACCAATAACAAAGCACTATTGGTGTCGTTGTTGAACATGAAAAGGCCATTCCTAGCGATGTAATTTTGCTTGCCATTTTCCATTTCCACACGCACTGGAGAAAATTTCAATGTGGTGGTGATGGTGGCATGGTGAGCTAAAACTTGCATGGTGCCACGTCCCTCCGATTCAAACCGGAGGGAATGGACAGCGCCAGAGTAGATGTCCACATCTGGCGTACGAATGATGAGATTAAAAGGAGAAGCCATGGATCTTATTTTTTAGAGTTGTGACGTTCAATGACCTCTTCAATACTGGCGGCCATATAAAAATGTTGTTCGTCGATGTGATCGTACTTGCCAGCCAAGATTTCATCAAAGGACCTAACCGTGTCTTTCACTTTAACGTATTGACCTGGCATTCCAGTGAATTGCTCGGCCACATAGAAATTTTGTGAAAGGAATTTCTGTATGCAACGCGCTCGATTCACAACGGTTTTGTCTTCTTCAGAAAGTTCGTCCATTCCAAGAATGGCAATCACGTCTTGAAGATCTTTGTAACGTTGCAAAATTTGGCGCACTTGAGTCGCCACTCGATAATGATTGTCACCCACGATCGCCGCAGTCAAAGCCGTGGAATTGGAATCGAGAGGATCCACCGCAGGGAAAAGCCCCATGGAAGCCAATTTACGAGACAACACAATGGTCGCATCCAAGTGACCAAAAGTCGTCGCTGGAGCAGGATCGGTCAAGTCATCAGCAGGCACATAAACCGCTTGCACAGAAGTGATGGATCCTTTGTGCGTGGAAGTGATTCGTTCTTGCAAAGCCGCCATGTCCGTCGCCAAAGTGGGTTGATAACCAACCGCAGAAGGCATACGACCCAAAAGAGCAGAAACTTCAGAACCAGCTTGGGTGAAACGGAAAATGTTGTCGATGAACATCAAAATATCTCGCCCTTCATCACGGAATTTTTCCGCAATGGTCAACCCAGTCAATGCCACTCGCATACGGGCTCCGGGAGGTTCATTCATTTGTCCAAACACCATCGCCAATTTTTCAATGACTCCGCTGTCTTTCATTTCATGAATGAGGTCATTTCCTTCACGAGTTCGTTCTCCAACACCAGCAAAAACAGAATATCCACCATGAGCCATGGCCACATTGTGAATGAGTTCTTGCATGATCACTGTTTTTCCAACCCCAGCCCCTCCAAAAAGAGCAACCTTCCCCCCTTTGATGAAAGGACAAAGCAGATCCACCACTTTGATCCCCGTTTCAAAAATTTCAACCGAAGGATTTTGATCGGCTAAAGTGGGAGCAGGAGCATGAATGGGACGGCGTTCTGTATTGGCAGGAATAGCGACACCATCGTCAATGGCATCTCCTGTGACATTAAAAACACGACCAAGAGTGACTTCACCAACAGGAACAGAAATCCCTGCCTGTAAATCAGTGACTTCTTGCCCAACGGAAAGACCGTCGGTGGTGGACATTGCAACGGCACGTACTGTGTTGTTTCCAAGGTGGGCCTGCACCTCCAAAACCACCGTTCCATTGGGTCCTTCAGCCGTCACGGCCGAATACTGATCTGGAATATGATCTGGAAAGTACACATCCACCACCACGCCAATGATGCGTGAAATGGTTCCTTTTGGAAGAGCTTGTTTTTCTGCCATGGATGAATGAGTTAAAGGGAAATTAAGAAGTTATTGCTTCACTGGCTCCAACAAGCTCAGCGATTTCACTGGTGATGACTTGCTGTCTAGCCTTGTTGTAATGACGAGTCAAATCATTGGCCATTCGATCCGCCGCATCGGTTGCGTTTTGCATTGCAATCATACGACTGGAATATTCGGAAGCCTTGAGTTCCAAAAACGACTGAAAAAACAAGGATTCGATCATTTGTTCGTACAAACGTTTCAAAACGTGCTCAAGCGAAGGTTCAAACAACATGTAGTCGGTTCTTGGCTTTTGCATCTTGGGGCGTTCATTGACATCCAAATGGTCCAAAGCGGTGTCAATGGTTTCCTGAGTGAAGGGCAAAAAAGTCTTCAAAACAGGATAAAATGTGAATGAATTTTTATAATGCGGTGCCACCAAAACGACCTTACGGACCGTCCCGGCATTCCACATTTTCAAAATAGAATCCACGATCTCAATGACATCCAAATTGGAAGGTTTTTCAGGAAGCCCAGGGTAAGAAAGCGCCACAGGAATCTCATTCCTACGAGCAAAATCAGTGCTTTTTTTGCCAATGGTGACAAGAAGCCGTTCCTTTTCCGGAAGGTCCAACCAATTGGAAGATCGGAATAAGCCATTGATCAATTTGGTGTTCAAAGGACCACACAAACCTTTGTCCGAAGTGTACAAAACAAAAAGAGTTGCACCCTCCTTGCGGGTCTCGTTGTAGGAACTTTTAACCTTAGCGTCAATGTTGTTTTCCAAAATCTCCAAAAGATTCCAAACGTAATGACGAACACTCACGGCGCGTCTTTGAAATTGTCGCATTTTGCTCGCCGCCACCAATTGCATGGCTTTGGTGATCTTACGAGTGTT
>CAYGAB010000053.1:2821-4426 GCA_964347725.1 uncultured Candidatus Peribacteria bacterium
TTCTAAGATGGAACCAGACATTAGGAGAAAAATTTATCAAATAAAGTTTTGATCTCGTCTTCAATTTCTTGAGTGAGTTCTTTTTTAACACGAATGCTTTCAATCAAAGCAGTGTGGCTTGATTCCACCAAAGCAAACAGAGACCTAACCTTTTCTGAAATTTCGTTTTCAGGAATTGGATCTAGATAACCCTTGGTTGCGGCGTACAAAACCACCACTTCCTGCCAAAGAGCGTAAGGTTGATTTTGACCTTGTTTGAGAGCTTCCACCACACGTCGCCCACGAGTGAGCTTGGCCTTGGTGCTTTCATCCAACTCAGACGCAAACTGTGAGAACGCCTCAAGTTCGTAATACTGAGCCAAATCAAGTTTAACCGTACCAGAAACTTTTTTCATGATCTTGGTTTGAGCCGCTCCACCCACACGTGACACGGAAATACCAACGTTGATGGCCGGTCGAATTCCTTTGTTGAAAAGATTGCTTTCCAAGAAAATTTGTCCGTCCGTGATTGAAATCACATTGGTCGGGATGTAAGCAGAAACGTCATTGGCCTGAGTTTCAATGATGGGCAAAGCCGTGATTGAACCACCGCCATTGGCTTCGTTCAACTTGGCCGCTCGTTCAAGCAGACGGCTGTGCAAATAGAAAACATCCCCAGGATAAGCTTCACGTCCAGGAGGGCGACGAAGCAAAAGAGACATCTCACGATAAGCCACCGCATGCTTAGAAAGATCATCATAAATGACCAAAACATGTTTGCCCAATGCCATAAAATATTCAGCAATCGCACATCCAGCGTACGGAGCTAGATATTGTAAAACGGCAGAAGAAGCTGCAGGAGCAGACACAACAACCGTGTAACTCATCGCACCCAAATCAGTCAATTTCTGAATGACTTGAGCCGTCTTGGATTCACGTTGCGCTACCGCCACATAAATACAAATCATATTTTCATCCTTTTGATTGAGGATGGTGTCAATGGCCACCGTCGTCTTACCTGTCTGACGATCTCCAATGATCAACTCACGCTGTCCTCGTCCAACGGGAACAAGAGAATCAATGGCCACAATACCAGTTTGAACTGGCTCATGAACCGACTTACGAACCATCACACTTGGCGCTTGAGCCTCATGAGGCATGCGTTTATCGTGTTTATAAGCACCTTTGGAGTCCAAAGGATTTCCAAGTGGATCAACGGTTCGCCCGATGATCTCATCACTAACGGGAATAGACAAGAAAGAGCTGGTGGATTTTACGAACAATCCTTCTCTAATTTCTGGACTGGCTTGCAAAACGAGGGCAAAAGCGGCATCTTTTTCAAGATTCATCACAAGAGCTTGCGCTCCCACGCCTTCAATCTCAACCACTTCGTTCATTTTGAGCGCAGACAAACCTTGGATTTTGATAACTCCATCTTTGTAAGATTGGATCACACCACGGTTTTTATCCTGCTGCCCCATGGACTCTTGAGATTGTTGGAGCGCCGATTCAATCGTTGCAAGAAATTGCTGCAGATTGGCTTGGGTCATAGGGAAATAAAGGTTATTAAGCGGACATTAAAGAAGTGTACTGAAGCACCCTGGAAAGCCATGAGTAGTCTTCACT
>CAYGAB010000053.1:4436-6694 GCA_964347725.1 uncultured Candidatus Peribacteria bacterium
ATTGGGAAGCTGCCTGGAAATTCGTCAAGCAGCTGCTTCCGAATTTCTTTTTTCAACTCAGGTGAAACTTCACGAGGAGATTGAACCAAAAGATAAGGAGCATCTGCCACCTTTCGGCAAAATTCATGAATTTCCGTAGCGATATCCTGGTAAGTGTAGCTGACTAAGAGATCTCTAAGAGCCTGTGCAACCTGCGTCTCTCCACTGATGAGCTGATCCACCACTTGCCTACGTTGATCCATTGGCGCCAAATAATACGCATTTGAAAGCGCATCAAATTTGGCTGAAAATGTTTCTGTAAAAAACACAACAAGAGCTTTGAAAAAGCCATTGTGCGCCAATTTTATGTTTTCAGAACCTCCAGCCAAATGCACCATCTCAACAAATTCACGCATGAATGTTGCAGAGCCAAGCTCAGAAAGATAATGCTTGAAAGGCGTAGGAATCCTCAGATTTTCCAAGACTTTTTCTCGCTCCTCTTTTTTTGCATCAAAGAAATTTGGATGCTTGGAGAGGAAACGAGAAATCTCGTAAATCAAGGCAGTAAGAAAGGGAGTGAACATCAGTGATTACGGTAATGTTTCCAAGAATCCTGCACACTTTCCTGAATAACTTTTTCAGGAACTTTGTTTTGAACAATATCAAGGACGATACGAACCATGAGGTCCATAACCTGCTTTTCAGCTTCCTTAACAAGAGCGTCTTTCTTTGCCTCGATCTCCTTGTGAGCTTTGGCAAGAAGTACGTTCTTTTCTTGTTCCATTTCTAAGAGGAGTTCGGCGCGTTTGGTCTCCACAAATTTATGAAGATTAGCGAGCTCCTCACGAAGTTCTTTTTCCAACTGAATCTTTTCCTCATGAGCTAACTTCAATTGAGAATCAAGCTCCTCCTTCAAAACTCGTGCTTGCTCCAAACTATCGGCAATTGTCTGACGACGTTCATCGAGAAATTTGAGCAAAGGCTTGTGAAGGAAAAAAGTCAAAACGCCCACCAAAAGCCCAATATTGGCCATGTAGACGAGAATACTCATGGGGTTGATCCCTAAGTTCAGAAGAGAGTCCATAAAGAGGAAAAAAGTTAGAAGTCGAACCTTAGATAACGAAAAGAATGATCAAAGCAACCACGAAACAGTAGATGGCGGTGGACTCATCAAGAGCCATACCAACGATCATACTGGTGAAAAGCTTATCGGAGCTTTCAGGATTGCGTGCCATTCCGTCGATGGCTCTGGTGGCGATGTAAGCTTCACCGTAACCGGAAGTAAAGGTACCGGCAGCTACAGCTGATACGGCACAGATCATACGAACTGCATCGAGTTCCATAGGATAGGGGGTTAGAATAATTAAAATTGATAAATAAAAGAAATTTTTGTTTATGCCTCCTCAGTCACACCTTTAACCAAACCTCCCATAAAAAGGGACGCGAGCAAAGGGAAAACCATTGCTTGAATAATACTTGAAGTAACACTCAAGATTATGAAAGGGATTGGCACGAAAAACTGAGTGAAAAATGCCAGGCCTGAAATAATGATGAGGATCACTTCTCCAGCAAACACATTCCCAAACAAACGAGTGGAAAGAGAAATGATCTTTCCGATCTCACCCACAATGTCCAAAAGACCAAGAAAGAATCCGACCACCGCCATAATGAAATCATTCAAATTTTTAATCTTAAAAAAGGGCCCAATTTTAATAAAATTCCCGATGTGCCTAAGAGGAGAAATAGAAAACGCAAAAATATGCATGAACAATATAGTAGAAAGAGCCAAGGCAATGGGAAGACTGTAGTCAGAACTTGGAGTCCTAAAAATGGCAGCCCCCTCTGAGTTTACAATGGCACCCAACAAAGGAATGAGGCCAAAATTATTTGCAACCAATAAAAACAAACATAGACTCATCATAAAAACCACCGCTCGTTTAGCCAATTTTTCCGACCCAAGACTCGTAGTGAGCTGACCCAAGAAAAATTCCATTGGCAATTCCACCAAAGATTGTAATCGAGAAGGAACCACTCCAGCATTTCTTCGAACTAAAAACGTAAAAACCAAAACCACAACACTTGTTGTAATGGTAGCCACAACGGAATTCATAAGAGGAAAGGATCCTATTTGACCCACCTGTTCTGCCGCAAGACTAATGGTTGGAATGTTTGACATAAAATTTAAGAGTTCAAACTATTTTTAGGGAAACGATTTTTCATGAAAGCATCCATGCGCGTGGTCAAAATTGTTTTAGAAAGTGGAAAGGCCAAAACTAGAC
>CAYGAB010000054.1:0-1001 GCA_964347725.1 uncultured Candidatus Peribacteria bacterium
GAAAAAGGAGGAATCACGGGGCTCAACATGCCAGTCCGCTACACCCATGTCCTAAAGATTTTAGAAACCATGGTGGAGCGAGGAGAAAAGGGCATCGCCTATTTCCCATCAATAAAAAGTGCCAAATATTTTTACGAACACCTGGTCAAACCAAATCCAAAATTGAATGGCAAAGTGGCCCAGATTGATGGAAAGACGAGTCCAAAGCGACGTGACGAAATACATCGAGACCTAGAAAGCGGGAAACTAACGGCCGCCATTTGCGTGGATTTGTGGTCTCAATCAGTGGACATCCCCACTCTAAAACATGTGATTTTGGCCAGCAACTGCATGGCGCCTTGGCTCCAAGATCAACGCATTGGCCGTGCCTGCCGATACTACCCAGGAAAATCGGAAATCTACATTCACGACATTGTGTCAGCCACCGTGAACAGAAGCCACCGTCCACCTTGTCTACCTGCCAGATGTGGGACAAAACGTGTCTACACACCAGGAATGGATCTGGACGATCCAATCTCAAACATGGCCTCAGTGGACATAGACTTGGTTCGACGGCTTGGCACAAGAGCAGAAGAAATCCACATTGCGGAGTGGATGTACGAAGTCGACTTAGCCGGACTGAAAGAACATCCCGATCTTGTCTGCTCAGTGCTCGGCCAATTCGCAAAACATTTTTCAGTCAATCCAAGCATTGAATTGCTGTGGAATCCTCAAGCACATTTCGACGAAACCGACACCATCACTCTACATTTCCCAAACTCCACCCAAAGCCATCCAATCACCTTCAAAGATTTATACGAACTGATCAAACTCTACGACATGATGGATGTGCTGGCCGACATTTTATTCACGCCAATCGATGAAGCTTGTGCACACCTACAACGCCAAAGCATCTACACTCTAGAGAGAAGAGCAAAAGAAAGAACGTATCCTCATCTACCAGCAAACCCCTTTGCCCACCAGAGACTAGACCACTTGGTTTACCTGGACCCCTACAATCG
>CAYGAB010000054.1:1011-6636 GCA_964347725.1 uncultured Candidatus Peribacteria bacterium
CCTTTGTGGATACCCACATGAGAGTTTCTCATTTTTTTAATAGTTTTTAGAGAAAATAGCAGCCGCAGAACAACAAAGATTGCCCTTCACGCTCTAGCCCCAGCAGTTCGCAAAGACTTGGCAGAAAATCCAGACGCCATCTTTTATTTGGGAGTACTCAACGGGCTAGACCTTCAAATGTGTCAGGAAGATAACACATTGAGAGTGAACATAAATGAACAGAATCTATGGGGATGCACAGAAGAAAGCATGCCTTACAAAGGACGACTGGAAGCTTCCATCATGGTCATGAAAGATGGCAGCTTAGTCAAGCCTGAACATCAAACAACAATCCACATCAACCAAGATCTACAAAGAAAAATTGCCGAGGCAGTTGAAGCAGGAGAAAAAAGCCTTGTCCTGAGCCAAGAAGAAAGCAGGCAGTGGCTCACGGATTTGCATGGTTTATGCAACACAATAAACAATGAAATGGCGGTTGACGGAATGATCTTCACACAAGACAAAAAAGGAAAGGTACACATGCCCTTACAATGTTTTTATCCAGAAATGAACCTCACCGAATCACGAAGACTGCAAAAAACATCAAAGGCAAGCATTGTCCTGGAGATGCTGGAATCTTTAAGCGTCAATGATGCATATTTAAAAGAAGACTTAGAAGGCTTCATAAAAAACCTCACACCAAGGAGGTCAATGGGTCAAAAAACAAGCGACCTACTAAAACTTTTCGGCCTGAATCCAAGCAAAAGTTTGAGTGACACCGAATCTGAGCCTGGAGATTGTTACGACTATTATGCTCCAAGCAACGGCGGCGAACTCCAAATGCGACACGAAGACGAAGAGCCAGTGGATTTCTTTGATACTCCTCAATCAGGCCCAACATGGATACGTGCATATAATCTCCAAGATTACTTACAAAAAATCCATGCAGCGTGCGGCCAAGGAGCCGAAACGCTCACTCTAAAACTGGAATCAAGGACTTTGCCGACCCTAAAATCATTGCAAATCTATTTTTTCACTCACGGATACCGCGGCTACGGACTGCTCCCAGTAAGAATCGACAAACAGGAAATCGAAATTTCTTTAAAAGGCATTAAAGTCGAAAAAACACAGCCTCAAGAGCCTCTTCCAGGACGCCACATGACGAGTGACCAAGGACAAGATGGTAGTCAAAACCTCTACCGTCACGACATCCATGTCGCGACAAAAAAACAAGACGGAAGCATCCACTGGACCATAGAAAATCTCGGAGATTTTTCAATTCCAGCCTCAACAAGCCTCAACCCACGAGTCATCACCGCCGCCACCTACGACGACTCTGTAGGAAAAGTAGCCTGGAGAAGAGAAATGGTACAAATGGCAAAACCAGCCTTAGCAACTGGACAAGGTTGGGTTATCTGCCTACCAGGTTGGGGGAAAGAAGCAGACATGTGGCTCTCACAAGGCGTGTCAGAAAACCGATTGGTCTTGGTAGAACGTGAGGAAGATCTGATCGGCCATTTAAAAAGACGCTATCCAAAAGCCAGAGTTCTACATGGCTCCATTGAAAGTCAAAAAACTCTAAAAAGAGCGTTGCAATGGCCAAGACATAGCGTGGACGTCGTGAGCGTTGACCCCTACTCAGGACTCAGTTCTAGATTTTTTACCCCACTCCAAAAGGTTCTACGTGGCCTGGAATTGTCCGACACAGCCTTCATAGGATTGAACTTCCAGGTGCGCGCCAGCTCCAGACAAAATCTAGAAGCAGTCCTTGAAAGCACAGGGTTCACCTCACCTATTCCAGAAAGAGACCCAGACCTACGAAGAATGTCACTCGAACAAGCGTGGGAAGCCATACTACCCTCAACACACATGAGGCAATCTTTTCACATCAACCAATACGAAGGCGACAGCGCCTCCACCCGAATGATGTACGCCATGGGGATTGCTAGAAAAATCTAGATCGATGCTCCCATGACCTCTTCATAAAGCGCCCAGGCATCCTGAAGTTTTGCATCGCTGAAGAGAGATCCTTGAGTGTGAGCCACAATAGAGGTGGCTGAGTTCTGATTGCCCAGACGTTCTCCCAGAGCAAATCGTGCCGCTTGAGCATGAGCTGGATTAGAAATGAAAGGTCTTGCATGTTTCGCCTGCATTTTCTTTGCAACACGCACAAACAAAAAATAAGCAAACAAGCTTCCAGAAGCATAGCATATCCCATCCAAAGCCACCCTGATCTGACCACCGGTCAGCGTAACCACCTCATTCAGTCCCAATCCCGTTAACAAATCTTCCAATGCAGATTCATACGTGGATTTCAAAGCATCCGCATTTTCAGAACCTTCCGCTGGCACCCCTTGCATCACCTCAGCCACTTGACCACGAGTGGATCCCAGAGCAGCGTATAGGTCTGCCTGAAAAGCAACTTTCAAGCGATCTTTAAAATCAGCGGTCAATGAACTCATTTCATCGATTTTTGTCGTAAGTTCTAAAATGAGCGGCGCGCGCAGTAGAGAATCAGTAACATCTAAAATCGCCGCCACTGCCTTAGACACGCCATTGATCGCAACTATAATTTCAAGCTGATCACCATTGTCCGCCTCCTCCTCGGGGCTAAGCAATTTCGCCTGTTCAAGGATTAATGCGTCCAGTTGCGAGGGTCTTGGCTCAACTACCACTTTTCTAGGTCTGCCCATTTTATACTTGCTAAAGATTAAGAAGGGCTGATTTTTACACGCAATAAGATTTACGTCAATCAAAAATCTGCCTTCAAGTCACGCATGCCCTGAATCAAAAAGTCACGAGTGGCCAGTCCAGGGTGAGGAATGGTCAAATGTGGCAAGTTCACCACCTGGTCGCCGTAGAACAAGATGTCCACATCAATGACACGTGATTTCCAGCGTTCTTCTGGTTTTTGTGCCACAGAAGTGCCAACGGCTCCAAGGCCAAACTGGACATTTCCCACCTTCGGCATGTCCACTTCACGACCCATTTCTTGCTCCACGGTTTTGCAGGCTTTCAAAAGTTCCTCGGGAGAAAGTTCGGTCTGGCACTCAATCACCTGGTTCAAATATTTGGGCTGATCCAAGCCTCCCAAAGGTTCTGTCTCACGCACCTCAGACTGGCCCAAAACCAAAACATCGTGCTTCATCAACAAATCCTTGGCCTGAACCAAATGTTGATCTCTATCTCCTAAATTGCTGCCCAAGGCAAGAAAGATGTGCATTTAATTTTAGATGTCTAAAAGTTCTTCTTTAGGAATTAATTTAGCCTCTTTCGCATTGGTCAACATTTTTTGAGTCACATCTTTTTTTGGCAATTCACACATCTCTCCTCGGTAAACAACACTGCTCGTCGGCGTTTCGGCCAGTTTGATTTCCACCAATTTCACCAAAGGATTGACCTGTTTTTCAGTGGCCTGCCCTTTTATCCAGTGACGAATTTCTTCGGGCATGTTCGGATCTTCCAACTCTTTTTTGAGCAATTCTGGCAGATCCACCAGATCGTCCCAGATGGCTTTGGCCACCAATTCGGCCGTTGGATTTTCGAAAAAATCGTTCAGGCAACGGTGGTCGTACTTGTCCAAAACTCGCTCTTTCACGATTGTTTTGATGAAGCCAAAATCCAAAACCATGCCGTTTTCCTGAATCTCACCCTCAATCGTCACCCACAAAAAATAAGTATGGCCGTGCAAATGTTCACACTTTCCGTGGTATTTGGTGAGGAAATGAGCGGCGTCAAAACTGAACTCTCTGACGATTTGCATTCTTGGGGCCATGTCCGTAAAAATAAAAGCAAGACGCATTTTAACACAGATTTCATGAAATTCATCCAAACTTCAAAAGCGCCGGCTGCCATCGGGCCTTATTCTCAAGCGATTTCCAACCAAGGGCTCCTCTTTGTTTCTGGACAACTCGGCATGGATCCACACACGGGAATCTTGGCCCAAGGTCTGGAAGCGCAAGTCCTACAAGCACTTTCAAACCTAGAAAGCATCCTAGAAGCCGGCGATTCGGGCAAGAATCATGTCTTAAAATGCACCCTCTACCTCACTCAAATGGCCGACTTTGGCCACGTGAACTCCCTCTACAGCGAATTTTTTGGCGATCACAAACCCGCCCGCGCCACCGTGGAAGTTTCTGCTCTGCCCAAAGACGCTCAATTTGAAATCGACGCCATTGCCGTGGCATTTTCAGTGACATCGTGAACACGTAGACATTCCACTCGCCCTTTCAGATTCAAAGTGGACATCAAAGTGCCACCCAAACGGTCCTCACCCAGAAAACCTTTGCGTGAGGCCCCCAACACAATGGGACATCCCAATTCATAGAGCTCTTCAATCCTATCCATGATCTCCCAACTGTAACGAGCATCTCCACTCACAAAAGCACCCATGCCCGGATCCACCCAGATTTTCTGAACGCCGTAAGACCGTGCCACCGCAATCCTCTCCTTCAAAAAAGTTTTCACGGTCGCCATCACATCCTCGTACTGCACAGGATCACGAGTGGTTCTTGGCGTGGAGTCCTTGGAGTACATGAGAATAATCGGAACCTGGTGCCGAGCCACCACTTCAAAAATACGTTCATCGCCTCGCCCAGCCGTGACGTCATTGACCAAGCCAGCTCCGGCCAAAATCGCCGCCTCAGCCACCTCACTTTTCCAGGTGTCCACGGACGTCAAAAGATTTGGGAAAGCTTGATGAATGGACTCAAATCCTGGCAAAATTCGCCGCAATTCTTCCTCCACACTCACGTCTTGAGAGCCAGGCCGCGTGGACTCGCCTCCCAAATCCAACAAATCCGCTCCATCTTGAATCATGGATTTTGCGACAACCACAGGAGAAGTGTCCCCACCAAATTCCAAAAACCGTCCTCCGTCCGAAAAACTGTCCGGCGTGAGATTCAAAACTCCCATGAAACTCGTGCGTTCCGTGTGACTTTGCAAACGTTTGCGCAAAACGCTGCTACAGGCTTCCAACAATCTCTCAAAAATCGGATGATCTCGCCCAGTGCGAACCAAACCACGGATTGAATTGCACAAAAACACCCCAGCCATTCCTCCAATTTCAGATTCATGAACTTCTCTCAAGACCACATCGAGTCCGATTTCTTTAGCCACTTCTAAAACAAAAGACCGCCCAATCCCTAGCAAAATCCCCCTGTTCGGTGTGACCAAGCGCCCCTCCGAATCCACAAAAAACACATTGCTGATCCCGCCTTCCCTCACCCAGCCGTTCTCATCCACCATCAAGATTTCCTTGAAGCCTTCCTTTTGAGCCTTGCTCCGCTCCTGAACCTGGAAATCCGTATTTCCATGCTTGAGATGAGCCCTCTGCCGAGCGCCATTCACCACTTTGAAATTCCAGGTTTCCGCCCACTCAAAAGACCCATTCCAAAATGGCAAATCTTCCGCCACAAATTCAGTACGACCATCGGCAAATAAATTGACTCGCAAACGAACATCCGCGCTGACACAAGACAAATTGGGCAAAACCGATTCCAAATTCGGCACCTCCAATCCCAGCTCTTTCGCCCCAGATTCCCAACGCATTTGATGTTCGGGCAAAAACAAAAACACTCCTCGATAACTGCGCAAAGCCTCGTACAAAATAGGCACTTCTGAAGCTTTTTTCGAACGGCTCACCAG
>CAYGAB010000055.1:0-6578 GCA_964347725.1 uncultured Candidatus Peribacteria bacterium
CTACAAGCCTAGCAGGATATGGAAGAGCTACGGCCACTCCGGAAAACTACACTGCCTTCTATCTGACTGAGTTGGAACGCATTTACGAGGAAACCAACCATGATGCAAAGGCCGCAAAACCCAAGATTGAAAAAATTCCAAATTATTTGAAATGGGCCAACATGCAGTTTGACCCCAGCACGAACACGATCATTAAGGTTGCTAGCATGTCCAGCCCCGTTGTCACTCCCAACCCCTACGGCTTGGACTCCAGCCCTGCCAATCGGGATTCCATCGACAAAGCCAAAGAAGCATTGGTCATTGATTGGGCCAAGAAGCTGGATGAAAAACTCAAGAAAGTGATCGTTGTAAAATCCAATGGAACTTTGAAAAATACCGCTGATGTGAAAGGGCTTCCAAAAATGTTTGAAGACTTCATTGCTCAACGTGCTGCACAAATTTTAATTCAATCCCAAGGCACGAGTGATTTGACACTCGGGCTTCAAGCTTTGGAGTCTGCCAGCCTTACGGAAGCCAGCACTCTAATCAGCTTGAAGCCAAACGACAATGAACTTTATTTCATCGACCAGCCTTTTTACAGACTTCCTACCGTTGGTACTGTTGGTGGAGCCGTGGTTGGAGCTGGGGTTGGCACTTTGGGAGGACCTCCAGGAATGGCCATTGGGGGTGGAGTGGGAGCCTTGCTTGGATATGGAGCTGGAGCTCTTGCAAAACACAACAGCTACGACCCTGACGAACTCTTCAAGGAGAGCGATCTCAAAGGTAAATTCTGGAAATGGTACAATGCTGGCCAGTCAAAACGCAATATCGCCGATTATCAGGAAACATTGCGAGATGTAGTTGACGATCTCAGCTGGCTTTAAAATAGACAAAGCAAACGCTTTAGCGAATGGTTTTTGGAGATCTTAATAAGATGTCCATGTACTCTCCTTTTTGTTGTTTTAGGCTCATTTTTCAACTGGAAGTTAGTTTTAAGCTAAGCCTTTCTCCACATCTTCCAAAGAATTCCCCACTCGGAGAGGATGATGATTTGTTGAATGACGCAAAAGAGGCAGAAGGTTTGGAGGATAAAGGCTTCTATGCTCGTGAGGTAGAGGGAAAAAAGGACTCCAAAGCTGAGAAAGGCCAAGGCGTGGGGCAAGAATTTGCGCTGTGATTCTGGATTGAAGAAGCCGCGAATCGTGAAGATAAGCAAGCTGAGGTAAGTCAAAAAGCCAAAAATGGAGACGGGAATGCCAAAAAGTTCGGCGTAGGTGCTTTTGTTGACAATCTCGCAATTGAAGGACTTGCTGATGTTGCAAATGGTGCTCGCACTCGGTTCAAAGTGCAGATAAATCAAATAGGCCGTGACGGGCAAGGCTAGAGCGTTCAAGACGATGAGCCAGGAGTAGAGTTTCTTCATGCAAAAAGCAGTTTAGCATTTTCAGCTTGTGGCCTCCACCTAAAAACCTTAAAATAGCTTGGCTCTCAAAAGGAGTCATTTAAAATGGTGGGTATAGCTCAGTTGGTTAGAGCGCCAGGTTGTGGCCCTGGAGGCCGTGGGTTCAAGTCCCATTACTCACCCCATTTTAAGACCTTTGGCTCGCATACCATCATTCCCTTGACATGAAGACCCGCAACTTCCAATCCAGGATCATTGTTTACAAGAAGAAAGACGGTGAGTTTCTTTCTGTTGCCCTAGATTTTGATCTTATGGCCGAAGGCTCAACACCTGGATCCGCATTGGACCATTTGAATGAAGCCATCCATGGCTATTTGCAGATGTGTCTTTTAGAAAATGAAGCGGATGAAGAAATTTACAGAAATGCTGAATTGAAATATTTTCATCTCTACGATCTTTTCCAGGAGCTCGACACAAAAGAGAAAAAACGTAAATCAAAAAGTGACATTGATGGTTTTGCAACCCGCCAAAACTTCAACTCCACCCTAGACTCAATGCATGCGTAAACCGCTCAAACCAGATCAGGCACGCAAAGTGATTGAGAGTTTTGGATTTGAATTAAAGAATGTTCAAGGCAGCCACTGGCACTACAAAAAACTTGGCGTTGGAAAAGTAACGATTCCCTTCTACCATGAGCTGAGCAATGACCTCTTTATGTGGATTTGCAGACAGGCCAAGGTCAGTAAAAAAGAATTTTGGGCTCGATTTGATGAGCTCCAAAAAACAAAAAAGACTCCGAAGAAATAGAGCTTTTAACTCCCGTATTTCTTCCAATTGATGCAAGCGTCTGGCCCCAGAGCGTCAAAGTGAGATTTGGCTTTGAGCACCATTTTGAAGGCTTCGTCCACGTCTTTAACTTGCACAATGAAGTCCATGTCTTCTGGATTGAGGTAGCTCTGACGCAAAGGCTCTTCCTTCACCCATTCGATGAGTTTTTTCCACATGTCCCCCACCAAAATAATTGGCATGCTGCAGATGTGCTTAACCTGAAGCAATTGCCAAGTGTAGAACAATTCCAAACAAGTTCCAATCCCCCCGGGCATCACGACCACCACATTTGAGAGGATCATGAATTCGTCCAAGCGAGTTGAAAAGCGTTCGTGAGTTTGGATCCATTCCAGACCTTCATTGGGTTTTTGTTCAAAAGGCAAACGGATGTTGAGCCCGATGGATCGGCCCTTATTCTCGTGGTCTCCCGCGGTGTGTCCGAGACTCGCGGCCTCCATGAGTCCTGGACCCCCTCCCGTGATCAAATCCAAGCCTTCCGCTCCGATTGATTTGGCCAATTGATAGGTTTCTTGATAGACGAGGTCTTCTGGCGTTGGCCGCGCAGAGCCAAAAATAGAGACTCGAAAGTTTTTGCGCTGCATTTCTTCTTCCAAATTGAATTCTTTGGGGGCCATGAACTGAGTTTTATGATTCCTTTTATTATAGCAAAAAAAACAGTCAAATGCTAGACTCAAAGCACCTTACTCCTCCTATGAAACTATTTTTAGACACTGCCAATTTGAAGGAAATTGAACTCGCCGCTTCTTGGGGAGTTTTGGATGGAGTCACCACCAATCCGACGCTCATCAGTAAAGAGTCCGGCGTGGAGCTGGAATCGCACCTAAAAGCCATCTGCGAATTGGTGGAAGGGCCCGTGAGCATGGAAGTCATTTCCCTCGACGCCGAGGGCATGATGGAAGAAGGAAGAAAGTATTCGAATTGGGCCAGCAACATCGTGGTGAAAGTGCCCATGACTCCCGAGGGACTCAAGGCCGTTCGTCAACTGAGTGAAGAGAACATTCCCACCAATGTGACTTTGGTGTTTTCTGCCAACCAAGCGCTGTTGGCAGCCAAGGCTGGAGCCACTTACGTCAGCCCTTTCATTGGACGTTTGGACGACAATGGCCAAGACGGAATGCAAGTCATTGAAGAGATCGTGCAGATTTTTGACAATTACGGCCATGAAACTCAGGTTTTGGTGGCCAGTGTGCGGCACCCCCGTCACATCACGGAAGCGGCCATGATCGGTGCCGACATTGCGACCCTGCCCTACGCCATTTTTGAAAAGCTGGTCAAACACCCCATGACGGACCTCGGTCTGCAAGCCTTTTTAAACGACTGGAACCACCGATCTTAATGCGCCTCAAACTCGATGGGCTCTTTGCCCTCCAAGATTCTGCCGGACTTTCGCTTCAAGAAATTCAAGCTGAGTCGAATAAAATTCCCGAGTTTTTGGAAAGATTTCGTGCTCGAGGGCAAGGTTTTCATGAATTGCCAAAATGGAAAGGTTACGTTTTGGCCGTGAAACAGTTGGTGGAAAAATTACGGCCTCGATTTGAACGTGGAGAATGGAAAGACATTGTGGTGCTCGGGATTGGAGGAAGTGCTCTTGGGATCACCTGTTTGAGAGACGCTCTCAAAGGCCCCATGTGGAATTTGCACGGCAGTCCACGCTGCTTGGTTTTGGACAATTTGGATTTGATCGAAGAATCTGCTCCCGCCTTGGACTTAGAAAAAACCCTTTTTATTGTGATTTCTAAATCTGGGCAAACCCCCGAGACCTTGGCTCAGTACTTTTACTTCAAAGAGAGAGTTAACAAAGATCAATTCGTTTTCATCACCGACCCTGACCGTGGCGCGCTGAGAGAAATGGGCCGAGCCGAAGGAATTCCTTTGTTGGACATTCCTGAAAACATCGGCGGACGGTTTTCCGTGTTGAGTTCCGTGGGGCTTTTGCCCGCCGCTCTCTTGGGTTTGGACATTGAAGCTTTGCTCGAAGGCGCGGAGGACATGGCTAAATCTTTCCAATCCACAGAGTGGGAACTCAATCTCCCCTTTCAATTTGCGAGCATTCAATACCTGCTGGACTGGAAAAAAGGAATCCACATGACGGTGATGATGCCTTATTCGTCTCGGCTTTGGATGTTTGCCGATTGGTACCGTCAACTTTTGGCCGAAAGCATTGGAAAAGACGGCAAAGGCCTCACTCCCATTCGAGCTTTGGGCGCCACCGACCAGCATTCCCAAATGCAACTCTACAATGAAGGTCCCACCGACAAGCTCATTTGTTTCTTGGAAATTTTAGAAAAAGACTCTCCGCGCATTCCAAAAGTGGAGCTTGAATCTCTCAAATACTTGTCTGGTCTGAACTTTCACCACCTGATGAACACGGAAAAAGCCGCCAGTGAACAAGCGTTGACTCAATACAAAAAACCTCATCTGAGTGTGGAAATTGAAAGCTTGGACGAAAAAACTCTCGGAGCCTTGTTCGTGTTTTTTGAAGCCAGCACGGCATTTTTAGGAGAATACTACGGCGTGGATGCCTTCAACCAACCTGGAGTGGAATTGGGCAAAGAGTTGACACGTTCTCTCTTGATTGATCAGGAGAAAAACGTACAATAGGGTCGCTTTCTGACTGGACAACATGCAAATTCCATCTTTGAATCAGCCTTTGAACTCCGAGCAATTGGAATTTTTAAGTGTTTTTTCCAAATCCTGCCGCAGCAGCATTGTGGACATGGTGAGCCGACCTCAATCTGGTCATCCTGGAGGATCGCTTTCTTCCGTGGATTACTTGAGCTTGATCTACACCATGCGAGTTTCTCAGACCAATGAACCTGTGATTGTTTCTCATGGGCACATTTCTCCTGCCGTTTATTCTGTCTTGGCCGAACTCGGCCTCTTTGAAAAACAAAGAGTGATTGAAAATTTTCGCCGACCAACGGACATTTTTGAAGGTCACGTTTACCGAAAAGTTCCTGGAGTTCACTTTGGAACTGGTCCTTTGGGAGTGGGTGGCAGCGTGGCGAGTGGAATCGCTTTGGCTGAAAAAATCAAAAAATCGCCCGAAGACGAATTGGTTTTCCTTCTCATGGGAGACGGCGAACAACAAGAAGGGCAAGTTTACGAAATGATCAATTTTGCGTCCAAATTCAAACTCAACAATCTAGTTCTGTTCATCGACTACAACGAAGTGCAACTCACGGACAGTCTTGAAGAAATCATGCCTCTTGATCTTGTTGCCATTTACAAAGCCGCTGGCTGGCAGGTGCAAGAAGTGGACGGCCACGACTTCTCCGCTCTTTGGGAAGCGATTGGAAAAGCCGCCGAGGACAAAGATCGCCCTTGCATGATTTTAGGAAAAACCGTCATGGGCCGTGGCGTGGATTACATGGAAAACACAGGCCTCAATAAGAAATCGGACTGGCACGGCAAAGCGCCAAAACCAGATCAAACCGAAGTGGCCTTGAATCAATTGGTGCTCACCGCTCAAGAAACTGCTGTTTTGGAAGCGGGACTCGCTCAGTTGCCAAAGAACATTCACACCACCAGCTCGCCCAAAGAAGAGTTGAAAATTCCAGTGAATCCTGGTGAAGCTAAAAACTACGGCCCCGAAGTTTTCACAGACTGCCGAAGCGCTTACGGAGACGCTTTGCTGGATTTGGCGACCTTGAATCCTCATGTTTTGGCCATGACCGCCGACCTGTCGGAGAGCGTGAAAACCAATGGAGTCAAAGAACATTTTCCTGATCGGCACATTGAATGTGGCATTGCGGAGCAACACATGGTGAGCAGCGCCGCCGGACTTGGACTCAGAGGATTCGTGCCTTTCTGCAGCACCTTTGGCGCGTTCATGACCAGCCGGGCCAAAGACCAAGCTCGTGTGAATGACATCAATGAAACCAATGTTAAAATGGTGGCCACTCACTGCGGACTTTCCGTAGGGGAAGACGGCCCCACCCATCAAGCCATTGACGACATTGCTTCTTTTTCCAGTTTTTTCCACACAGGAATTTTGGAACCTGCCGACCCAAACCAGTGCGACCGAATCATTCGAGGCATCGCAAGAGAAGCTGGAAATTTTTACGTGCGAATGGGCCGAGCCAAAATCCCCGTGATCACTCGCGAAGATGGAAGTCCATTTTTTGGCGGCGACTACGAATTCAAACTGGGCAAAGCCGACTTGCTTCGGACTGGAGGAAAGGTCAGCTTGATTGCTTCCGGCCCGATGGTGATTCACGCACTCAAAGCCGCGGAAGCTTTTGGAGGAGACGTGGACGTGATTGCCGTGAGCAGCTTCCTGCCCTTTGATTCAGAAGCCGTCATCAAAAGTGTTCAAAAAACAGGAGCCGTGGTGACCGTGCACGAC
>CAYGAB010000056.1:0-6569 GCA_964347725.1 uncultured Candidatus Peribacteria bacterium
AAGATTGTGATAACGGGCTGCATGATCAGAAAAAGTTCTTCCCAACAAACCGCTCGTGAGGAAAAACTGCGAGATCCAATCTTGGAAATCATGCCGGAAGTGGACATTGCCCTGCGCATTGAAGACGTGGCCAAGCTTCCCGAATTGCTCAAAGAAGTCGGCCCGGAATTGTCCTTTGAAGACACGCCGGACGACGGAACGCTCGAAAATTACTTCAAAATTGCTCCTAAAAAAAGCAGTGCTTACTCTGTGTTTGTGCCCATCATGACCGGCTGTGACAAATTCTGCACCTACTGCATTGTGCCTTTCACCCGAGGCCGAGAATTCAGCCGAGATTTTGAGGAAATTCTGACCGAATGCGAAAAACACGTTCAAGAAGGCGCGGTGGAAGTCACGCTCGTGGGTCAAACCGTGAATTCTTACGGGCTCAGTTTCAACGACAGAAAATCTGGCAAATTCGACCGATTTGGCAAACTTCCCGACGGAAAAATCGCCAGCCCTTTCGCCGCTTTACTCCGAGAAGTGGACAAGCTCAAATCAGTGGGCTTGAAACGTTTGCGCTTCACGTCTCCTCATCCGCGAGATTTCACCGATGAAGTCATTGAGACCATGGCCAGTTTAGAGACACTGTGCCCCTACTTGCACATGCCGGTTCAATCTGGAGACGACGCCGTTTTGCGCCGCATGAACCGGAATTACCGCAGTGCCGAATATCAGGAAATCATGAAAAAAATCAAAACCGCCATGCCCGATTGTGCCATTTCCACGGACATCATTGTGGGATTCTGCGGTGAAACGGAAGAAGAATATGAAAACACCTTCAAAATGTACGAGGAGTTGGAGTGGGACACCTGCTTTCTTTCCCGCTACTCCCCGCGCAAAGGCACTTATTCCCAGAAGAATCTCCCCGACGACGTTTCTGCGGACACCAAGGCCAAACGTTGGCATCGCCTGAACGATCTTTTGAAGACCATTTCTGCCAAAAAATACGCCGACTTCCTCGGCCAAACGGTGGAAGTTTTGGTCAACGAACAGATCGGCCAGACCTGTAGAGGTCGCACGCCTCACTACAAAGAAATTCAATTTCAGTCCGGCCGCCCCATGATCGGAAAGTTTGCTCAAGTGCGAGTGACGGAGACGTCAGATTTTTACTTGAAAGGCGAGCTGGCGTGATTTCATGTTGCATGAGATTGAAACTGGTGTGAAATCACAGCAATTCTTTTAGCTTTTCTTGTCAAGAAAAAGTACAATTCCCCCAACATGAATCGTCTCTCCAGAATCCTTTTCAGTTTCCTCGTCATTGGTGTCTTTTGGATGGGTCTCAGCACCCACAGTGCTTTTGCCGCTTCGTGCCCCGTAACGGATGGAGGCGCAGGTGATGGAGATGGCAGTGCGAATGGCACCATTACGATCAATGCGAATACCACGTGGACACCCGCCGATGCGACGACGTGGGATTGTAGTGGAAAAACGGTTTTGGTCACAAACAATGCGACGCTCACGTTTGCGAGCGATACGACGAATGGTTATTACGGCTGGCTGACGGCAGATAGCCTTACGATTGATAGCGGAAGTACGATTAGTTCCAACACCTACGGATGTGCGCCTTCAGCTGCAGGAACCTACAATGGTCTTGCTCCAAATGATTCAAATATTTGTACACAAGACTCGGCGGGTTCTGGTGACGGATCTTCGACAACGTCAGGTACTCGATCAACGAGCGGTGGAGGATATGGTGGGCCGGGAGGAGACGGTGAAGGGGGAGCTGCCTTCAATGGCGCCGAGAGTTTGCAGCACCATACCTTTCAATCACCTTTATATTTTGGATCGAGCGGAGGTTCTCATACCACAGGAACTGCTGGAACGGGAGGGGGAATCGTGCGTTTGACTATTTCCGGCACCTTTACGAATAATGGAACAGTGAGTTCCAATGGTTCTGCAGCACCGAGTGGTACTGCTGGAGCTGCTCCGGGAGGAGGCTCAGGAGGCAGTGTGTACGTCGATGTGGGTGTTTTGGCGGGAGCTACAGGGACTTTCTCTGCAACGGGAGGTGCTGGATACGTGCACTCCTCTTCACCTACCACATACGGTGGAGGTGGTGGAGGCGGACGTATTGCCATTTATTACACCTCAAAAACCATGACCTTGGCGGATGCGACATTTTCTGTGGTGGGAGGCTCAAATACTGGTAGTTCAGTAACGGGTGGTGAGGGAACGGTCTATACTAAAAATAATACGTCTGGTGTGGCGACGAGTTATGGAGGTTTTGGTTTGGCAAGCACGACTACATATTCGGAAACAACATGGGTTTTTGATTCAGGGATAAGCGTCTACTGCACCGCGACCATTACAGCGCCTACTATTTCTGCCACCACACTCACCCTTGCGGGGTCTTGGTCCTGTGCCGATACCGGCATGACGAACCTTTATGTTTCTGCAAGTTCTGCGTTTACCGTGGAAAGCGGAACAACGATGTCCTTCACCGCTACGGGAGCGGATGTGGATTTTAATATCCCTGCCGGATCGTCACAAACGTGGACGGATTTTAGTTTTACTGGTGCAAAAGAAGGACTTCTCACTATCGATGATGCGATTTCGCTCTCTCTTGCAGGAACCACAAATCTTTATGCCAACGCCCAATTCACGGCACTCACGAACCTTACAATTGCCTCAACGGCGAGCATTGATGCCGACGGACTCGGGTGTCGTTCGCCATCTGCAGGTACCCCAGCTGATGGATACGCGCCGAATGCTTCCAATGTGTGTATTCAAGGAATAACAGCGGGAGGTGGTGATGGGAGCCCGACAACGACAAATACTCGTGCTTCGGGAGGTGGAGCTCATGGTGGGGCCGGAGGTCCCGGTGTTGGAGGCATTGCATTCAATGGTGTGGCAAGTATTGTTTATGACTCATCAACACTTCCTGTCCGTTTTGGTGCATCCGGAGGATCTCTATCTGGGGGTACCGGTGGGGCTGGAGGAGGTTACATCCAGCTTCTTGTTTCAGATACCTTAAGTAATGAAGGAAGAATTTCAGTGGATGGAGGTCCATATTCTGGGGGTACTTCTGGAGTTGCGACTGGTGGCGGTTCCGGCGGAACTATTTATATTGACGCGATTACCTACACAAATACAGCAGGTACTCTTTCTGCAATAGGAGGTGATGGACGAAACTCGTCTGTAGATGGAGGCGGCGGAGGAGGTGGGCGCGTTGCGATTTATTACATCACTGATACGAATGCGTATTTAGCGGGATTGGTTGAAGCGACTGTTGTTGCTGGTGGGGTAGGAGGTGCTTCTAATAGTGGTTCCACAGGATCCTTGTATCTTGAGCAAGATACCACTCCAGGACCAGTGATGACCGCGGCGACAACAAGTGACACGGATAATGATGGGCAGATTGATGCCATTGTTGTCACCTTGGATAAGGATGTTACGGCGGGAAGTGTGAGTGGTGCTGATTTTACCGCGACATCATTTACCGTTGCTTCAGCATCACGTACAGCAAGTGCCCAAATCACCATTGTTCTCACTGAATCAGGGGCTGGAGACACGGGCGCTACTCCAACGGTAACTATTGTGGGAAGTATTACGGACACGCTTGGACATACAACGAGTTCTGGTGCTCAGGCTTCTGCAGACGGCGTCGCCCCTCTTCGCCTTTCTCAGTCTTACAAAGACGTTGTGAGCGTGGACGGGACGGTGGATCGGGTGGATGTGCTGTATTCTGAGGCCTTAACTTTGGACGAATGCGACAGTGCGGATTACACATTTGGAGGTGCGGATCTTGGATCCATTGTGCTCGGATCGTGTGCAGTTTCGACGACCACTTTGCAGCTTACGGTAACGGGTGCCCCAGCCAATGACACAAACTTAGCACTCACCCTTGATTATACGGCAGGCGCCGGAACAGCGAACAGCATTCATGACGCGGCAAACAACAATGCCGCAACCTACACAGGAGCTACTTTGGCAGATGCAGCGGCACCTGTAGCAGTGTCTGCGAGTTACAAAGACATTGTGTCAGTGAATGGAACCGTGGATCGGGTGGATGTGGTGTTTTCAGAGGCGATGACCTTGTCTTCATACAATGCAAGCGATTGGAGTTTTCCAGGTGCGGGATCCTTGAATCTTGCTGATACTGGAGCTTCAGCATCCACTTCAACAATTTTAGTGACGGTTTCGGCAGACACTGGTGAGACATCTTCAACAAGTACGCCGACGGTCTTGTATACAAACAACGCAGGAAGACTAACGGACGGAACGAATGCAGTAGCAACCTTTGGTTCGAACCTCAATGTTACGGACTCGGCCGCTCCAGCAATCCGCACCGTGACCATAGAAGAGACAGGGACAGCGAATGGACTCATTGATAAAATCACAATTCTTTGGAGCGAGAACATAGACACAGACGACAGCGCAGCGCCGGTGCTTGGAGACTTTGGAACCATCCTCCTTCCGGATGGAAGCACAGTGAGTTCTGCCACGATTTCAGATCCAGCAGGAGCATCGGCTTCTGTGGTGCTCACGAGTGTGGTGGGGCAAGCAACAGCGAACACGGCAGCAGGTTCTACAGCGGTCGATGGGATCACGACGCAGTGGACTGACGGAACCAATGCAACATCCAATCCAGATGACGCTGAATCCATCACGGACTCTGCCGCGCCTGCTGCACTATCGGCCAGTTACAAAGACGTGACGAGTGTGGATGGCATGGTGGACAGAGTGGACATCTTGTTTTCAGAAACACTCGATTCTTTCACTTATGATTCTGGAGATTGGAGTTTCACCACTGCCGGAGACATGAATTTGGCTCCCAGTAGCGCCACGGTTTCTACCAGCACTTTGCGTCTTGCCGTCACGGCCGACGCGCTTGAGACAGGTTCGGCGGTGACGCCAACCGTGCTCTACACCAACACGGGCAATCGGGTGAAAGATTCACTCAGCAATGCCACGGCCACGTTTGGCTCCGCGATGAATGTCACCGATGGGGCTTCTGGATTTTTGATCACGACTGGGGCGAGTAAGGCACGCTATTTGGACAATGACCTGAATGGCCGAGTGGATCGGGTGCAATTGAACTTTACAGAAATCGTCACCATTTCATACACCGATAGCGACTGGACGGCGGTGGCCAATGGGCTGACTAGTTTTGACGTTGGTGCCTATTTGAGTGGGAGTAATTCTACAAGTTTGCTTTTAACGGCCACGGCCGCGGTGAATTTAACTGGAGTCTCTGGCGGCACGGAACCCACTTTGGCATTCAGTGGAGCGACTGGGTATGTCCGCGACGCTGCCGGCAACGCCATTACTTTTTCTGCGACCACTTTGGTGGACGCCGCCGCTGCCATTCCAACAGCATTTTCTTATCGTGACGTGGGTGGAGATGCTCAAGTGGATCGTATTGACATCACCTTCACGGAACAACCGGTTGTGGGGGATTGTGCTCCTTCTGATTACACGATCGGAGGAGGAGATATGGGAATCATTGCAGTTGGAGCGGCGGGTTGTGCCGTGAGTGGATCGGATTTGCTTTTGACGGTCACGGGCGCACCAGCGAACACGACGGCCTTGACGCTCACCTTGGCCTACAGCGCGTCCAATGGAACGGCGAATTCTTTGAAAGACGCCACGACGGTGGCCATTGCTTCGTTTGGTCCGAGTGAGCTCACGGATGGAACCAGTCCGATTCGGCTTTCTCAACGTTACGTGGACGCGACGGGGAGCGATGGAATTGTGGATCGTTTTGACATCACTTTCTCTGAGCCGATCACGGTGGACGAATGTGAAGCGGGGGACTTCACGGTGAGTGGAGCGGACGCGGGCAGCATTGCGGTGGCCTCTTGTGCGTCTTCGACGAACGACGTTCGACTCACGCTCACAGGAACTTCTGTTGGAACGGGTTTGACTCTAAATGTGGCCTACACTCAGGCTGCAGGAGTGGCGAATTCCTTGCACGACGCCACTGGAAACAATCTGACTGATCTGGCCAGTGCTGCTCTCACAGACGGAGCCGCTCCTGTGCGATTGTCTCAGAGTTACAAGGACATTGTGAGTGTGAACGGGACGGTGGATCGTGTGGATGTGCTGTATTCAGAAGCACTCACTTTGGACGAATGCGACAGTGCGGATTACACATTTGGAGGAGCAGATCTTGGGTCCATTGTGCTTGGTTCGTGTGCAGTTTCCACCACAACTTTGCAGCTCACAATCACAGGAGCGCCAGCCAATGACACAAACTTAGCACTCACCCTTGGGTACACCTCAGGAGCAGGAACAGCCAACAGTCTAAACGATGGAACGAACAATGCAGCGACCTACACAGGAGCTACTTTGGCAGACGGCGCAGCGCCCATTGCTATTTCTGCTGCGTACAAAGACGTGGTGAGCGTGAACGGAACAGTGGACCGGGTGGACGTGCTTTTCTCTGAAGCAATGACCTTGTCTTCGTACAGCGCAGGGGATTGGAGTTTTCCAGGAGCAGGAAGTTTGAATCTTGCAGATAGCGAAGCCTCGGCTTCATCTTCAACAATTCTTCTTACGGTTTCTGCAGACACTGGAGAAACGTC
>CAYGAB010000057.1:0-3232 GCA_964347725.1 uncultured Candidatus Peribacteria bacterium
GCTTTGTGTCTTCCATGCCTCTTTTCACTCGCAGTGTTTTACGAAAAGCTTTGTTGAGGTTCATGCCCAGTTTCATGCAGTAATCCACCGTTTCAGCAAAGCTGTGACGCCAAGCAAAATCAACGATCAAAACCAAAAGAGCACTCACGTATTTTTTAGAATGTTCTTGTTTGACGACCATTTCCTGATTCCAAATAGCCAAACCTTCTTGAGTTTCAAGATAGTTTCCAAACCCTTGATTGAACAGTTGGTAGCCTTGTTGCCGCCCATTTTCAGCCGTTAAAATGTGGGTCTCTATTTCATGAGCAATGACCATCCTAAGTCGATCGGCCGAAAACTTGGCTCCTTCCCTTAAAAAAAGTGCATGACCCTTTCCTGCCAAACAGTCGGCCACCATGCTTTTTTTAATTTTAATTTTCCAAGAATTTAAATCGTATTCTTTTAAAACGTGTTCAAATTCAGAAATAACTTCCGGCAAATCCATGAGCCGCCCCACGTCTTTGAAGAATTTTGGCTGAGAACTCAATTTCTTTTTGGCTTCTTCCAAAAGGAGAAGGTCAGGAATTCCATAGAGTTGCGCGGAATAATCCTTGAATCGGTCGCTCCCAAGGGATCCCAACAGACTGACTTTGAGTTCTATTTCTCTCAATTTACCTCTGAACAATTGCCCCAAAGGACTGTCGTCCAACTCTCTGTCTAGGTGTTGGATTTTTTCTTTCAAATGGTAGATGTCAAAACCAGATTCAGGGTAAACAAACTGAGGATTGTACTCTGGATTTTTCAAAAACAATTCTCCTTCTTCCTTCAAATTCAAAGGCTTCAGGTGGTGCAGTAATTTGAGTTGGCGATCAATAGAAATCAAGCGTCTGTCCCACTCCAAATAAGGCACACTTCGGTCTTCCGTGGAATCTTCTTTTTTCAAAGCTGGCAATTTGAGCTGCCGGCGTCGATCTTTTGAAGGATCAATGAAGAAGGATTGCAAGTCCCTTCGCCCCAAAACCAAGTCGTAATTTTTCCCTGAAAGATCTTCTAAACGAGCCAAAGTTTGCCATCTTTTTCCGGCCAAGCTCAGCTTCAACTTCACCAAAGAGGGATTTTCCTCGTAAGCTTCCAAATTCAATTCTTTCGCAAAATCTTGATGGATCAAACTTCTCTCCAGGAGTGGGTTGACAGAAGCCCAAGCGTGACGGGTTTCTCCCTCGAGTAGAATGTCCACCCTTTCTTGGCTGCCAATGACTTGTTTGCCCGTCATTTTTTTAACTTCTTTTTCAACGCGATTTCCAAATAGTTCTTGTGCAATTCTGACTCCTTTCTCAGGAGTTTGCACTTTGATCCCTTGGATTCTTTCCAAGCGACGCTTCAGAGGTGCTAAATTTGCAATTTGTACCCCCAAGCCAGCCCGAGCGTTTATCTCTAGGAGCACGGGGCCAACATTTCTATCTATCGCCATGTCCGCTGCCAAATACCCCAGATTTGTGGCAAGTTGCACTCGGGAAGCTGCCATTAAAATGTCTTCCCAATACGGAATTTTTAATCCACGAATCGAACCAACTTCTGGCACTTCATCGATGATTTTTCCTTTCAACACAACGTGAGTCACGGTTCCGCGAGCAATGTCTATTCCCACGCCCAAAGCCCCTTGATGAAGGTTGGCTTTTCCATCGGATTCTTTGGTCGGAAGCCTCAGCATGGCCATGACAGGAATGAGGTTGTGAACCACAATGCGTAAGTCGGGCAATCCTTTGTAGGCAAACTTTGCCAATTGATCGTCGCAGACAATGAGTTGTTCAAAAAAAGCGGTGTCGCTGGTTCCGCTGATGCTGAATCGCCCCTCTAAAATGTCTCCAATGTGTTCGGCCATTTCTTCTTTGCTGATGAGCATTCCGCTGGATTTGATGAAAGAGGCTTCTTTTCGCCCAATGATTGGAATTATTCCCTCTCCCCCAAATCCAAGGTTCGGTTTTAGGACAAAAGCCGACGGAAGAGAATTGAAATCAAAATTCTTCAGATCGTCTTGATTTCGAATCACCGCATAGAGTTTTGGAACAGGCACTCCTCGTGCCGAAAGAAAGTGTTTGGTTTTAAGTTTGTCATCGGCCAAACGCACCGCTTTTTTAGGATTGTAAGGGCGGATGTACTGCAGATTTCTTGCATTGATTCCGAGAATTCCGAAAGGATTGAATAGGCTCATTCTTCAGCGTGACGGATGATTTCTCTGAAACGGTAGTACTCAATCACTCTTAGTCCTGTCCATCGGCCCAGCAAAACATTCAAAATGAGGAAAAGCAAAATCAATTCAGGATGCCCCAGCATCACTCCTTTTAGCCAAGGCCATTCCGCCACAATCGTGCAGATCACCGCAACCAAAATCGCCTCTCCCACCACAATCAAGGCACTCTTCAGGCCTTGTTCTCCCTGGATTGCCACAAAACGTTCCACCAAAGTGCTCATCATCAACATTGGGAAAACTGCAATTCCAACCACGTTTCCAATCTGGAAATAGGCTCCAAAAAACATCAAGACAAGAATGCTCAAACTCACGATGGTCAAAACGATCGCCATTCTTGGAATGTAGAGAATTCTGTAGCGCTTCAAAAACAAACGACTCAGAGTCCCAATGACCAAAATAGCCAGCAGAAAAGCCAGTCCATAGGTCAAATCTAAAGCGATGAAGGACAGAGCTAAAACGGAAGGAGTGTAAACTCCAAGCGTTGTTAATCCCACGATTTGCTTCATGAAAGCCACAATGAAAACGATCACCGGCAACATCAAAATGAGCTGAATTGTGTTGCTCGGGACTCCCCTTTCTATCATCACATTCACCAAATAAGACAAAAGGTTCCATGGGCGCAGCTTTAATTTGTCTGTGATCCGTTCGTAAATCTCACCTCGTTCGTCCATTTGAACTAGGAAAGTTTCTATATCGGAAGAAGCCGCAAAGACCCAAATGGATTCTGGGTGAATCAGGATGATCTCATTTGGATGTATGCTTTGATACACTCCCCTGGCCACATTTATGAGGCTGGTGAATTCCGTGTCTGTGATGAAAACAATGTCTTTGTTTTTGAAAAAAAGAGGATCTTCCACCGAATTTTTCAGCTGTGAAAAAAGAGTCAAGCCGCTGGTTCCTCGAGTCCAGACCAAAATCCGTTTGGTGCTGTTCAGCTCTTCAATGTGCTCAATGATCTGTCTTTTTAATGCTTCTTCTGACAAAAAGTCGGATTCTTTGCTG
>CAYGAB010000057.1:3242-6493 GCA_964347725.1 uncultured Candidatus Peribacteria bacterium
GCTGTAGGCCACAATGGTGTCCACGTAAATTCCTTCTTTTCTTGCAGATTCAACTAATTTTTCGATTCGTAGGCTTTCTTCTTGAACATTGCTCACCAAGACAAAGGAACTTTTGTAGGCAAAAACCTGGTGACTTTTTGTGCTTTCATTTCCAAATTGATCTTTAACAATGAGCTGGACTTCGTACTCACCAGCTTCGGCGTAGGCATGAACCACTTCAGCTCCCGTTTGCCTATTTCCGTCGCCTAAAATCCATTCGTAGCTGAGTTTTGAATCTGGCACAGTGCTCACGGTTTTGGACGCGTCAAAAATGATGCTCTTGTTCACCTCCACGGAAGAATTCGCCTGAATGTTGGATTGAATGACCTGCACTTCTGCCAATTCCACTTCTGATTCTGTGCTTTCTTCAAGAACTTCGGCTCGCGCTGGGCTGACCAGAAAAAAAATACTGAAAACAAGGAGGAGGCGCAGGAGTTTCATGAGCGCATATTAGCTCAAATTGGAAGGAATGGAAACATTGCTTGAGTTGTAAAAATCTGATATACTTATGAGATTCAAAAACAAAAACCATGACAGATTTTCTGATTGAAGCCTTCCATAAATATCGTTTTCTTCTGGTGGCCGTGTTGGTCATGATTGTGCTGTACGGACCTCTCACCAGCGAGGCTTTTCAGAGAAAAAAAGAAAACACTCTTTTGAAAGTGACCGAGGTGAACAGCAGCATGGCTGGCCTAGGCAACACGGCTTTTATTCTGGCCGATCCAGACACCGAATTCAGTCTTTTGCTCACCAAGCCAAGTGGAAACACCGTTGCTTTGAGTGGTGTAACAGATAAAAGTGGTGGCGCAGAAATCGCTATTGAATCTAAATTCCTTCAAGAAGCTGGGATTTACAATCTTCAAGGTAAAACCAGCAGCACCAATTACGGCGCAAAAGCTCGTTTTGAAGTTTACCCCGGCACCACTTCCACTTCCGTCTCACAGATCGAATGGAGTTCCATCACTCCAGAAGTTGGCGAAGACCTAGTTTTGAGTGTTTGGATTCGAGACGATTTTGGAAATCCACTCGAAGGCCATGTGGTCAAGGTCACCCCATCTGATGCATCCATTCAAGCGACTCCAGATTGGTACAGCACGAATGAAGAGGGTCAAATGGATTTTCACCTGACCTCTTATGAGGCTCAAACTTTGAATTTCACCATCACGGACGTGAGCAGTAAAAAAACTTTGGACGTCAAGCCAAGCGTGGCCTTCTCTGGCCTAACTTCTGATTTTGACATGGATTTTGCTTTGCAAGACATGGTTCAGCTCAGCAGTGCTTCTGGTCCAGTGAGTGCGTTTCGCATCTCTGGTCTGAACACTGAGGTGGAGGCTGGAAAAGAATTCAGTTTCACCGTCACTGCCGTGGACGCAGAAGGTTTGGATGTTTCCGACTACACGGGCTCTGTTCAGTTTTCCACCACGGACAGCAAGGCAACTTTACCGAACGACTACACCTTTACCGCAGAAGATCTTGGCCAACACCAATTCACTTTGGCGGTTAAATTTCTGACTCCTGGTGATCAGATTTTGAGCGTTCGAGATTCAAGCGTCAGTAGTCTAAAAGGATCCAGCACAACCACCGTTTTACCTGTTGGCAGCAGCACTCAGGCTTACGATTCTGATTTTGTGACCACCACGGCAGAAGACAAAGGAGATTTTGAATTGATAAGTCCTGCTTCTGGGACTTACTCAAGTGGAAGTGTGGAAGTTCAAGGCTCTGGAGATTACGGGAAACACGCCATTGTTTACGTGAACGACGAAGAGGTTGGACGAGTTGAAATCGACTTTGACAACAGCTTCAGCTACACCTTAAAAGACATGACGGACGGAGACTATAAAATCCGTACTGACATTGTTGAATTGGGCACGGGAGACCCAGGAAAAGAAAGCATTGCTAAAGTGCTTAAGACTTCCAGCGTTGAAGACGTTAAAATTGACACCTCCGCTCCGGATTTGATTTCAGTTTCAAGCGATCCAGAAAAAAACATCGCTCCTGAATCCACGGTTTTGATCACCGTTTTGAGTGAGTCTGGAATGAAAGAAGCCGCCGTTTTGCTTCTTGGAGTCATTTATCCATTGGAAGAAAGCAGCACGTCTGGCAAGTACCAAAGTAGCTTGCTGATGCCAAAAGAAGCGGGCGATTACAGTTTGGACATCGTTCTCAATGACGAACTGGGAAACAAAGTCCAGTACCGAGATCAGTTGACCTTAAAAGTTGGCGCTGGAGAAGTGGCCTCTGCTAGCCCAAGTGAGGCCGACCTCTCAAAAAGTGGCCAAACGGATGGCTCGCTCAAATCCGTCACAGGTTTGACCACGGTGCCTGGAACCGAACACGTGACCTTGAGTTGGGACGCCGCCGAAAGCTTGAATGAAGTCGCCTACTACCGTGTTTATTACGGTCCTTCTGAAGAATCCATGTACGCCATTTCTGACACTCTTGATTCTTCCACCACCTGGGTCATTGACGATTTGCTGGGAGAAGAAGTCTACTACTTTGCTGTTTCTGCGGTGGACAAAACAGGTCAAGAAGGTCCAAAAAGCACGTCAATGCTTGGAATTCCAAAAAAGAACATGGAATTGGAGCGACCGAATCCATCGGACTTGGACCCTGCTTTGAGCCACGGCAAGCTTCCTCCAAATTCTCCTCAAAGCGGTCCTGCGACCAACCTTTTGATTTTGCTCAGTTTTCTTGGGAGCGCCCTTTACTTTGGCGTTAAAAAAACTAGGGCTTTGGCAAAATTCTGATACAATCCGTGTGATCTTTTAAAGAAACATGGACTTAATCAGCTTCATCAAGCAAAGCGTTAACATTTTGGCGGACCTGCTCACGGCCTTGATTTTCATTCGTGTCTTGTTGTCTTGGTTCCCGGGACACAGCAATTGGCTCAGCCGATTCATTCACGACTGCACGGAGCCAATTTTAGGCGGCATTCGCGCTTTGATTCCAAGTTTTGGTGGCATGGATTTCTCCCCCATCATTGCTTATTTTGCAATCCAGTTGATTCGTCACGCTTTAAATCAGCTTTTATGATTCAGATCTACGATAGCTTAAAAGGAAAAAAAGTTCCTTTTGAGAAAAAACCCGGCGAAAAGATTTCCATGTACGTGTGTGGTCCCACCGTTTATGACACGGCCCACTTAGGCCACGGTCGCAGTGCGGTGGCGTTTGATTTGGTGCGTCGTTATTTTGAATTTTGCGGCCACGAGGTG